>JANMYB010000077.1:0-12560 GCA_031381645.1 Methylotenera sp. | reverse complement strand
CGGTGACGACAATATCCATGCGGTATTGCCGCCAGATGTCATCAAAATCGCGCAAAACTTAGAACATTTTGTGGTAGAAACCGAGAAGCCTGCCCGCCATTTTTTAAGCGCCATTAAAACCGCCAAACCAGTGCGCGAACTCACTTTAAATTTGCTCAACGAACACACATTAGATAAAGAGGTTGCTGGCCTACTGTCGCCACTGCTAGCAGGTAAAGACGTTGGTTTAATGTCTGATGCAGGCTGCCCTGGCGTGGCCGACCCAGGCGCAAAGCTAGTCGCATTGGCGCATCAAAAAGGCATAAAAGTGGTGCCATTTGTAGGTCCTAGTTCTATTTTATTAAGTTTAATGGCTTCGGGCTTAAATGGTCAACAATTCGCTTTTCTCGGCTATTTACCAGTAGATAAAACTGCGCGTATCGCCAAACTAAAAGAAATCGAAAAACGTTCGCAAAGCCACAACGAGACGCAGATATTTATCGAAACACCCTACCGCAATCAACATATGCTAGAAGCTATTTTAAGCAGCTGCAACGCCAATACCCGCTTGTGTATTGCCTGCCACGTCAGTCTGCCAGATGAAATGATTGCCACAAAAACTGTGAGTCAATGGAAACAAAGCGCCCTACCAGATTTAAACAAAAAACCGACTGTGTTTTTGTTGTTGGCTTAAGAAAGTACGTATGTTTGAACCATCTTCCACACTTACTAGACCTAAGCGCTCATTGCAAAAAATGTGGCGCTATATGTCAGCTAGTCGTTTACAAGACTTATTGGCAACCCAAGAATTGTTTTTTGCACACATACCTACACTTGATGATTCCAGAGAAGGAATGCTGACTGACCGTACACAAAAGCTCTATGCAGATTGGTATCAAAATCAACACAACTCGACTCCAGAACAGGCTTATGAATCACTTAGACAATATGAAAGCCATCATGAGCACTTTTTTGTAAATTGCTGGCATATGAATAATCACGAGTCATATCTCATGTGGAAGGCATATGCGGACAGAGGTTTTGCTATCGAAACAACTTTTGAGCGACTGCAAGCTTCGCTAGTCGAGACGCCAGCCGCAATTACTGGTGGTGTTGTTAGCTATGTTGATTTTGAGCGAGACTATACGCGCTTTGGCAACGTATTTAGCCATGTTGAAACAAAAGATATGCCATATATTGATGAGCGTGAATTTCGTCTTGTATTCTGGGACATAGACCAGAAAAATATGAATTATGAAAAAGCCGGTAATGGAGTTCGTATAAAAGTAGATATTCAGTTGCTTATTGAAAGAGTTGTCCGAAACCCCTACCAGGCAGTGAATCCCGAGTTAGAGCACCTTCTTGAGTTAAATGGCCTTCAGCCTTCCCAGTCTAAAGTTATGACTAAAGCATCAGCCAAGTAAAACTTTCACAGGCGCATAACTCAAGCGATGTTGCGGGCAAATGCCATGTGCCTGCAGCGCCAATAGGTGCGAGGCTGTTGGGTAGCCTTTATGTTTTGCAAAGCCGTATTGTGGATAGATTCTATCTAGCTCATAAAGCTCTGCATCGCGCGCCACTTTGGCCAGAATAGACGCGGCAGAAATAGCTTGCACTTTGCTATCGCCCTTCACAATCGCTTCGCACGGCAAGCTGATTTTGGGGCATTTGTTACCGTCTACCTGAACCAAACTTGGTGTAATGTTGAATTGCGCTTGCATGGCCTCTATGGCGCGCTTCATGGCGAGTAAACTTGCTTGCAGGATATTGATTTCGTCGATTTCTTGGCATGTGCAATTGGCAATGCCCCATGCGAGCGCTTTGGTTTTAATTTCACCACTTAAAAAATCGCGCTTTTTCTCTGAGAGTTTTTTTGAATCCGCTAAGCCTTCGATTGGGTTATTTACATCTAATATCACAGCCGCCGCATATACGCTGCCAGCTAGGGGGCCTCGCCCTGCTTCATCTACGCCGCAGATTAATTGCATAAAAACTCAATTCTAAAATTTCTATTAACTCTGTCATTCTGAGCGCAGTGAAGAATCCAGTAAGTATTTAGCGTTGCTTGGATTCTTCGCCCAAATAAAACCTTAGGCTCAGAATGACGAGCAAGGTGGTTTACAAATAACTCAAAATCACCGAAGCGGCCTTTTTAGCGCTATTTTGCTTCAAGGTTTGGTGAATAGAGGTAAATTCATCTTTAATAATTTGCGTATGGTTTCTATCGGTCAGCAATGCAGAAACCGCATCCGCCAATTTTTGTGGCGTAGCCTCTTTTTGCAACAACTCTGGCACGATAAATTTGCCCGCTAAAATATTAGGCAAACCGACGTAAGGCAGGTAATTCATACGTTTTAATATCCACCAACTAAGCGTTGGCATGCGATAGGTAATTACCATAGGGCGCTTTAGCAGAGCGGCTTCCAGCGTGGCGGTGCCAGAGGCGACTAGCACTACATCGGCAGCTTCCATCGCATCGTGCGCATGGCCAAACAGAATATTCAACTCAATTTCTTGCGACATATCTTTGTAAAGCGCTTGCTCAAAAATTGCACGGGTTTCGCGCGTAATTAAAGGCACTAAAAACTGCGTATTAGTATTTTCTTGGCTAATAATTTTGGCGGTGTTGACAAACAATTCGGCATGTTGACGCACTTCAGATTGACGGCTACCCGGCAACATGGCAATAACTTGCTTGTTTTTCTCGATTTTAAGTATCTCGCGAACCGCATTTTTATTGGGTCGCAGCGGTATCTCATCTGCCAGCGGATGCCCGATAAAGGTGACTGGCACGCCTGCTTTTTCGTATAAAGCGGGCTCGAAAGGGAATAGTGCTAACATGTGCGTTACCGCGCGCTTAATTTTGCTCATTCTGCCGCGCCGCCAAGCCCAGATGGAAGGACTGACGTAATGAATAGTGGGAATGCCGTGTTTTTTAAGCTTGCGTTCTAGCCAAAAGTTAAAATCTGGCGCATCCACACCAATAAAAATATCAGGTTTTTCAGCTAGCAGTTGTTTAAGCAAATTTTTGCGTAATTTGAGTAAGCCGTAAAGATGCGTAATCACTTCTACATAGCCACGTACTGAGAGATTTTCGATTGCAAATAATGACTTAGCGCCTTCCGCCATCATTTTAGGTCCTGCAATGCCTATAAAGGTTAAATCTTTGCGCTGCTCTTTTAAAGCTCGCATTAAATGACTACCCAGCAAATCCCCCGAGGCTTCCCCAGCCACTATTGCTATTTTAGACATACTAAATTTTACTTCGCGAATTTAGCGGATAATACCGCGATTAGAGGCTGATAAGAACTCTGTTAATAATTTAATTTCAGCACAGCTTTTTTGCATCTCGGCCAACTCTAGCTTGGCTTCTTCTAAGGTTAAACTATTGCGGTAGAGCGCTTTGTAAGCGCGTTTTATTTGCGTGATGGTATTTGCATCAAAACCTCGCCGCTTAAGGCCTTCTGCATTGATACCATGCGGTTGTGCGTCATAACCTGAGGCCGTTACATAAGGCGGAATATCTTTAAACACCACAGAACCTACCGCGGTGATTACATGCGCACCCACTTTGCAAAACTGATGAATGAGCGTAAAGCCGCCCAAAATTGCGTAGTCGTGAATATCCACGTGACCTGCAAGCGAGCTATTGTTAGCCATAATGGTGTGGTTGCCGATTTGGCAATCGTGCGCAATATGTACGTAGGCCATAATCCAATTATCGTTGCCAATGCTGGTCTTGCCTTTATCTTGAATCGTTCCGCGATTAAAGGTGCAGAACTCGCGAATAGTGTTGTTATCGCCAATTTCCAGCGTAGTTGGCTCATCTTTGTATTTTTTATCTTGTGGCTGCTCACCTAGCGAAGAAAATTGAAATATTTGATTATTTTTGCCGATGGTTGTTGGCCCTTTTAGCACCACATGGCTACCAATCCGCGTATCTGCGCCCACTTTCACCCCCGCACCAATAACGGAATAAGCGCCTACTTCTATGCTGGAATCAAGCTCGGCTTTAGCATCTATAATGGCGGTTGGGTGAATTTTTACTGACATTTTATTTAATATTTAACTTTAATTTATAGTTTTAATTATTTGATTAAATTAATAATTTATTTTTCAATTGCCTTTAAAATACACATCATACTGGCCTCAGCCACTACAACGCCATCCACGGTGGCGACACCCGTGTATTTCCAAATGCCTTTTAAAATACGGTCAATTTTTACATTCAAAATAATCTGATCCCCTGGTGAAACAGGCTTTTTAAAGCGCGCGCTATCAATGCCTGCAAAATAGTACACGGAATCATCCGTCGGCTTGGTTCCCATGGTTTTAAACGAGAGTATCGCAGCCGCTTGCGCCATGGCTTCTACAATCAACACGCCTGGCATGACAGGATGATAGGGAAAATGACCAGGGAAAAAAGGTTCATTCACACTCACATTCTTTAATGCGGTGATTTCTTTACCTAACTCCATTGAAATCACGCGATCTATCAGCACAAATGGGTAGCGATGTGGCAAATGATCCAGTATTTCATGAATATCCATGCCGCTTGCAGCGTCGTCAGTCATATTGGATTCCCGATTATTTCTTAATTGAGTTTAGTTTAGCAACAGTTGCTTCCAAGGTCTTTATTTTATCTGTTAATTGGCTTAAGTGGCGAATATTTGCAGCGGTTTTAAGCCAATCTTCATGCGTTTGTGATGGCATTAGTGCAGTATAGGTGCCAGCCTTGCTAATGGAGCGCATAATCATGCTACCAGGCGATATAGTCACGTGATCGGCAATGCTTAAATGGCCGAGAATCATGGCCGCACCACCAATTTTGCAATGTTTACCAATAATGGCACTGCCTGCAATGCCCGCACAGCCCGCAATGACGGTATGCGCGCCTATGCGACAGTTATGCGCGATTTGGATGAGATTGTCTAACTTTACGCCCTCTTCAATCACTGTATCATCAATCGCGCCGCGGTCAACCGTGGTATTAGCACCAATATCGACGTGATCTTGAATAATCACGCGGCCTACTTGCGGAATTTTTACCCAGTGCTTCGTTTCGTCTAACCCTGCCTCTTCTGCATAACCAAAACCATCATTACCAATGACACAGCCTGAGAATAAATGACAATTTTCCCCAATTTGTGTGCCATGCTTAATCGTTACATTGGCTTCTAAAACTGTATCGTCGGCAATGCTACAATCACGTTCAACCACACTACCCGCGCCAATAGTCACGTTATTGCCAAGTACCACATTGGCTCCAATCACCGCGTTAGCCGCAATACTGCAACTTGTTGGGATGACAGCGGTAACCTCAATGACTGCACTGGCATGAATGCCTTTTGAGGCAACATAAGTCGGATTCAACAACTGAGAAACCTTTGCAAAATAGGCATAAGGATTATCAATGATTATTTTTGGTAAGTTTGTAAGGGATGCATGCTGTGCCCCAATAATGACGGCACTTGCAGAGGTGTTTTTTAGCTGAGTTGTATATTTAGTGTCACTAAAAAAACTAATGGCGCCAGCTTGCGCCAACGCCAACGAGCCTACTCTAACAATTTGAGTTTCAGTATTACCTGATGCCTTGCCACCCAATTGTTCGACGATTTGCTGAAGCGATAAATTTAAACGCATAAATAATAGACATAAAACTTATTTTTTACCGAGAAGTTTTAACACTTTATCGGTAATGTCAATTTTTTTACTGGCATAAGCTACGCCCCCATACACCACTAAATCATAGCCATCCGCTTCAGAAACGGTCTGCACAGCTTTATTGATGCGGTCTTGCAGGCTAGCCAACTCTTCATTTTTACGTAAGTTAATATCTTCGCGCAATTCGCGTTGTTTACGTTGAAACTCGATTTTCAAATTGGAAGCATCACGTTCTTTATTGCGACGCTCAGTTTCAGAAAGCGTCACGCCTTCTTTATCTAGGGTGGCTTCAATATCACGAATTTGCTTTTGCATACGGTCTAATTCTTGCGATTTTGGGCTAAACTCCTTCTCAAGTTTTTTGCCACTTTCTGCAGTTTGTGGCGCCTCTTGTAAAATTTTATCCACCTGCACATAACCAACCTTCAGCTCTGCCGCATTTAAGTGTGTGCTCAGGCCTGACGTAAAAGCCAATAATCCTAATCCAGCGAATATTAAAGTTCTAAATTGTTGAGCCACTTCTCATCTCCTAACTTTTGCGAGCATCGATGCTCACCTACTTATATTCTAAACTAATCTAGCTAAAACTGTGAGCCAAGCTGAAATTGTAGTGTTTGAGTTTTATCACCCTCTTTTTCGTTAAGCGCTTTAGCAAATACTAGCTTCAATGGGCCAAATGGTGAAAACCAACTTATACCAGCCCCTGTTGAGTATCTCAATTCACCCAAATTAATACTTTGGTTGTTTGCGTACACACTACCTGCATCTAGGAATGCACTTAAGCGAAATTGTGAAGAGTTTTTAATAAATGGTACTGGTGCAAAAACTTCTGCGTTGCCTACAATGCGTGTAGTCCCCCCAACTGCAAAATCTTCACCGTTAACATCAACATCTCGCGGACCAATTGATCCGTTATCAAAGCCGCGCACTGAATTTACGCCGCCTACATAAAAGTTTTTAAAGAATGGGTAGTTTTTATTGCCATAACTATCTGCGTAACCCAGCTCGCCATTCAACATAAACGTAAAATTCTTTGTTACATCCTTAAACCAAGCGTGCCTGTACTCTAGCTTATAGTACTCCAAATCTAATACTGGCAGCGACACTTCAGCACTCAGTTTTTGCAAGACCCCTTTATTGGGAAATAATGTATTATCTCGTGAATCATGTGTCCAAGAGGCAGCGAGCTGTAATGAGTTGCTTGTACACCCACTGCTATTACCGCAAAAGTCTTTATATTGTTTAGGACTATCACTCGACAAATCAATTTTAGTAAAGTCGCCCGTTAAACCAACTGAGAAAAAGGCGTTTTCACTTAAAGGCAAACCAAAGCGAACGCCTGCACCATACGATTGGCTATCATATGTACCAATACTATTATCTGAGCTAGTATCTACGTCGCGTCTATAAACATCAAAACCACGACTTACGCCATCAGGGGTAAAGTATGGGTCAGTGTAGGATAATGAATAAACCGTATTTCTCTTACTTGTATTCACTTGTGCGTTGACGCGATTACCAGTACCTAAAAAGTTTGGCTGATTGACAGTCACTCCCAGCACCACGCCATCACTGCTAGATAAACCTGCTCCAAACTGAATGCTACCAGTCGACTTTTCTGTGACATTGATGTTTACATCTACTTGGTCTGCAGTACCAGGCACAGCTGGCGTTTCCACATCGACTGTATCAAAATACTGTAGTCTATCTAACCGTTCTTTTGAGCGATTGATTTTGTCGCCTGCATACCAAGCAGATTCAAGCTGGCGCATTTCGCGACGCAATACATTATCGCGTGTACGCGTGTTACCAGTTAAATTAATGCGGCGCACATACACGCGCTTACCTGGGTCAACAAAGAAGGTGAATGCCGCGGTGTGATCTACTTTGTTAATTTCTGGAATCGCGTTCACATTCGAAAAAGCGTACCCCTCATTACCCAATCTATCGCCTATAGCCTTGCTGGTTTCTGTCACCAATTGACGATTAAATGTGTCGCCTTTTTGTATTTTAATCAAAGGCTTGAGCTCTTCCTCTGGCACCTGCAATTCACCCGCCAATTTTACGTCGCTAATCGTGTATTTTTCGCCTTCGGTTACATTCACTGTAATGTAAATGTCTTGTTTATCGGGAGAAATAGACACCTGCGTAGAATCAATCGAAAATTCTAAATAACCTTGATTCATGTAAAACGACTTAAGCGTTTCTAAATCAGCAGTCAATTTTTGTTTTGAATATTGGTCGTCTTTATTCCACCAACTCATCCAATTCGGCGTGGTAAGCAAAAACTCAGCACGTAAATCATCGGTAGTATAGGCGTTGTTACCAACGATATTAATATCGCGAATTTTGGCAACCACGCCCTCTTCAATCTCAAACTTGACTGCCACACGGTTGCGCTCTAGCGGCGAAACCACGGTTTTTACGGTAGCACCATATTTGCCTTGCGCTAAATACTGTCGCTTAACTTCTTGCTCAGCACGGTCTAATTGGGATTTATCGAAAATCAAACCTTCAGAAATGCCGATTTGCTTTAAGCCTTCGGTCATTTTGTCAGATGGGAATGACTTGTTACCGCTGAAATCAATTTTAGCGATAGCTGAGCGCTCTTGCACCGTCACTACCAGCACATCGCCATCGGCTTCTATGCGCACATCTTTAAAGAAACCCGTGTTATAGAGCGATTTAATTGCTTGCGTGGCTTTTTCATCGGACATCACATCACCCGCTTGCACAGGCAAGTAGGTAAATATCGTGCCAGCTTCGGTACGCTGGAGGCCTTCCACGCGGATGTCTTTAATAACGAAAGGCTCTAACGCCATGGCTTGATGGCTAAAGAGCGCAATAATGAGAGATGAAATGTAACGAGTTTTAAACAAACTTTTAACCCGTGACTAATCTATTGAAGTCGTTAAATAATGCAATCGTCATGAGTAAACCTAGTAATCCAAAGCCTAATTTTTGACCTGCCAGCATCGTACGTTCCGAAACCGGTGAGCCTTTGAAAATCTCAGCTATATAATACATCAAATGGCCGCCATCTAACACAGGAATTGGCAAAAGGTTGAGCACGCCGATGCTGATACTGACCAAAGCCAAAAAGCCTAAAAATGTAATTAAGCCCAAATTTGCACTTTTTCCAGCGTAATCAGCGATTGTCAGTGGCCCACTAATGCCTTTTAAAGATACTTTACCAGTCAGCATTTTACCTAGCATTTGTAGGCTGAAAATTGAGGTATCCCAAGTTTTTACAATGGCTTTTTGCAAGCTAATGAGTGGTGAATAATGTAATGTAATTAATAATTTATCTAATTCTACTTGCTCAAGTTTCACACCGGCACCTAATCTACCGATGGTTTCGTCACCCTCTTCAACTGACTCTGGTGTAGCAGTGATATGTACTATTTTTTGAGATCGTACCAATTCAAATTGCAAAGGTTTGCTCGGGTTGTCTTTAATGTTATTGACCACCTGCTCCCAACCATCCATTTCCACGCCATCGATGCGCAAAATTTTGTCGTCTAGTTTGAAACCGGCTTTTTCTGCAGCGCTATCAGATAATATTTCGCCAATGACGGCGGGAATATTGGGCTTAAAGGGCTCTAAACCTATTTTTTTCAGCACATCAATTTCTGCATCATTGTTAGTGCCATCAAAACTCAAGGTATGTTGCAACAATTCCTTATTGTTATTTGTCGCCTCAATCTCAACTGTTTTGCTTTCTAGCGACTCTTCCAGCAGTGCCCAGCGCGCCTCCTGCCATGTAGATACTGGGTTTCCAGCCACTTTTTGAATGATTTCACCCGATTTTAAACTGGCCTGTGCGGCCAAACTATTCTCTTCCACCACACCAATGATGGGGCGCATGCCAGTGACGCCCAACATAAATAATCCCCAATACAAAGCGACTGCCAGTAGCAAATTAGCTAGAGGGCCAGCCAACACAATAGCAATGCGCCTCCATACACTTTGTCGATTAAACGCACGCTCTAATTCAACTTCGGAGTAATTGATAGAATTTTCTTCTTCCTTTAGTTCTCTTTCATCGAGCATTTTCACGTAGCCGCCCAGCGGAATCGCCGCTAACACAAATTCTGTTTCATCTTTGCCAAATGTTTTTTGCCAAAGTGGCTTGCCAAATCCGATTGAAAATCTTAAAACTTTTACGCCACACCACCGCGCGACTTGAAAGTGACCGAATTCGTGTATGGTAACCAAAATGCCAATGGTGACAATAAACGCGATGAGCGCCATCATGCCACCACGACCCTCTTAGAATCTAACTTGCAGAGATGCTCTTGCGCAAAACTTCTTGCTTCGCCATCAGCCGCAATGAGTTGGTTCAGCGAAATCACTGGCGCAGATTGAATAGAGTCGAGAGCTTTTGCGATCAAAGTAGCAATGTCTAAAAAGTGGATTTTATGATCCAAAAACGCCGCCACTGCCACCTCGTTGACCGCGTTTAGAATGGCTGGCGCCGTGCCACCAATTTTGAGTGCATTGTAAGCCAACTGCAAACAAGGAAAGCGCTTAATATCTGGTGCTTCAAACTCTAATTTTGCGATTTCCAACAAATTAAGTGAGTCCACACCAGACTCAATGCGATCTGGATAACCCAGCGCATAAGCAATCGGCGTGCGCATATCTGGGTTGCCCATCTGTGCCAAAATGCTGCCGTCTGCATATTCCACCATCGAATGAATAATACTTTGCGGATGCACAACGACATCGATATGTTCTGGATTTGCATTAAATAACCAATGTGCCTCAATCACCTCCAGCCCCTTATTCATAAGAGTTGCAGAGTCGATGGTGATTTTTGCACCCATCACCCAATTGGGATGTTTGAGAGCTAATTCTGGAGTCACATGTTCTAATTGTTGTTGCGTATATTGTCTAAAAGGTCCGCCCGAAGCAGTAAGAATTATTTTTTTAATGCCATGATTTTCAATACCGCCACGAGCCAATATCCATGAGCCTGCTGGCGGCATTACTTGAAATATTGCGTTATGTTCGCTATCAATTGGCAACAGCGTCGCACCACCCGCTTTCACCGCTTGCATAAATAAACTGCCTGCCATTACCAGCGTTTCTTTATTCGCCAGTAAAATGCGCTTACCGGCGTGTGCCGCAGCCATGGCGGGCCTGAGACCTGCCGCACCGACAATCGCTGCCATGACAATATCGACTTCTGCATTGCTAGAAACCTGCTCTAGGCCGCACATGCCTGCCAATACTTGCGTTGTGCTGTTGAGTGTTTTTAATTTTTCACGCAATTCTTGCGCTGCAACTTCATCCAAAAGTACCGCAAACACAGGTTTAAATTCTAAACACTGTTTTAAAAGCGCATCAACTTTCGAGTTTGCCGCCAGCGCGTAAACTTTGTATTTATTAGCATGCCGTGCAATCACATCTAGTGTTTGCAAGCCAATCGTGCCAGTACTGCCTAGAATGGTGACGTTTTGCAATTTAGGTCAAAGCCCAAAAATAGTTGTAAGTGTAAATCATCAAAATCGCAATCGGCAGGCTGGGAATAATTCCATCGATACGATCTAAAATGCCGCCATGGCCAGGCAGTAAATCGCCGCTATCTTTGATGTTGGCTTGACGTTTCATCATAGATTCGAACAAATCGCCAATCACACCAAAGCTAGTAATAATCCACAGCGCGGGGAAAATCACAAGTGTTTTAGTATCGAAAATAACATGCAAAATCGCGCCAAATATGGTCACCGCAATGAGCGCGCCAAAAACACCCTCCCAGGTTTTACCTGGGCTAATTGTAGACGCCAGCTTGTGTTTGCCGAAATTTTTACCCGCAAAATAGGCGGCGCTATCGGCAATCCAAATCGTTGCCAGTAGCACCAACACCAACATCGGGTCGACTATCTTTGCGCAAATAAGCGCCAACCATAGCGGTAACATCAACAACCAACCAAGTAACCCTTTAGCAGCCAAACCGTTAAGCTTAAATTGCTTAGCTAGCCAAACCGGCACGATAAGCATCCAGAAAAATGCCGCCATAGAAAATGCTAGCAATGATTGAAAGAAAAAAAGGTGCAAATTATGTTGCTGCAAGCGCGTCAGCACAAACAATCCAACCAACAATGACACAATCAAATAAGTGCGGGTTTGTACTTTACTAAAGCCTAACATACTCGCCCACTCGCGCAACGCAAGTAAGGTCAGCACTAGCATGCCAAAGGCCCAATATAAATTCGGCAACTTAAACAATGCAGGAACAAAGCCAGCAACCAATATCAATGAGGTGATGATGCGCTTCTTAAGCATTACTCAACTGTTCACTTGTGCGACCAAAACGACGCTCGCGTTGTTGATAAGATTGAATGGCAAGTTGAAACGCTTTGTCGTCAAAATCTGGCCACAAGGTGTCGGTAAAATAAAACTCGGTATAAGCCAACTGCCATAGCAAAAAGTTGCTCACACGCTTTTCTCCGCCAGTGCGAATAAATAAATCAGGCTCTGGCGCATAACTCATGGCCAAGTTTGGCGCCATATCTTCTTCTGTAAATGGCTCGGTTTTATTTGGATTCAAAGCAATCATTTTATTGGTTGCTTGCAAAATATCCCAACGCCCACCGTAATTGGCAGCAATAGTCAGTATTAAGCCAGTATTTTTTGCAGTCAGTTTCTCAGAGATTTTAATTTGCTTCACTAAATCTTTACCAAAACGACTACGGTTGCCGATTAATATGAGGCGAATATTATTTTCATGCAGCTTTGCCACTTCGCGCTTCAGCGCATCCATAAACAAGCCCATCAAAAATGACACTTCGTCATCTGGTCGACGCCAATTTTCGCTGCTAAAAGCAAATAACGTAAGATATTTCACATTCAGCAATGCGCATTGTTTCACCAAATCGCGCACCGTTTCTACACCACGCTTATGCCCTGCA
>JANMYB010000058.1:0-11608 GCA_031381645.1 Methylotenera sp. | reverse complement strand
ACCGGTTCGGGCACGAGCGTCGGGTTGGGGAGCCCGGCCCGCGTGGCCGCAGCGAGCAGATCCTCACGGCGCGGCGAGCTCCACGACGCGGGGTACGTCAGGCGAACCTCGGAGGGTTCGTCGCCGTTGGAGCGGACGGCTTCGTCGTACACGTGCCGCAACAACGCGGCGACGAGCTCGACGATCGAATAGGCCCGCCCGCCGAGTACGACCGCGGTGGGCGACCCGAGTCGACCCTTGGGGGCACGGAGGAGTCGGTCGGGGTTTGCGCCTCCGAGTGCCTCGGCGCCCCGCCCCACGATGGTGCGACCGTTGGCGTCGATGAGCACGAGCGACGGAACGCGGCGCTCCCCGTGGATCTCGATGATCTCGGGCGGTCGACCCGCACCGCGTCCGGCGACGACCGTCGAGCTCGTGCCGAAATCGATCCCCAACAGCCACGAGGTCGTCATCGGGCCACTGCCAGGAGAATGTCAACATCCAAAACGCGCACCGCTCCGCCTCCGGCGCCGAGACCCATTAGTTTGACCTGTCCTGCAAGCCAGTATATATGAGGCTTCCAGGCCATTGCTAAACACATAAATCAGTTGTTTTTTTTGTGTATTAAAATACCAAATCGCTCTGCTCCCACTTGGTGCTTGTGCATGCTCACCTAAGTAGTTATTCGGTTTTGTAGCGATTAACAACATCGGGTTACTGTTTCTTAATACTTCCATATTTATTGGCTTATTACTCACGCTTTTGTGTATCCACGTTTCGGTTATCCCAAGTTGTAAATTATTCAGCTCAGTTTTCTGTATTGCTTTTTCAAACTCGTACTGCGCGCCATTTAAGTAGTGCAATAAGCATGTCGCCAGTATTCCAATCACACACAGCGTGATTGCGAAATCGAAACGATGCGTGCTTGGTGCATATTTGGATAAATGAAAACTCACTTTAAATTTACACTAGCCTTTATGCAGCGCTACATTGCCAAGATCCCAGATTGGCAAGAAAATACCCAAGGCCAGCACCAGCACCGAAGCACCTAAAAACACAATCAATATCGGCTCAATTTGCGCGCCTAGCGTTTTAATCTCATACTCCACATCACGCTGATACATGTCAGCGACTTCTTGCATCAACTCATCCAGTGCGCCAGATTCTTCGCCCACGGCAATCATTTGCAGCACCACTGGGTTAAATACGCCGCTGTTAGTGGCGGTGCGCAAAATGCTCTCACCTCGCTCTACGCCCTCGCGCATTTGCTCGATTTTGCTCGAGATATAATCGTTATCGGCAGTTTGCGCAACTAACTTTAACCCGCTTGTAATTGGCACGCCGCTCTTGCTGGCCAGCGCAAAGCTTCTAGCAAATCGCGCCATAGTGGCTTTATGAATAATTTTGCCAGCAAGTGGTGTTTTTAACTTGAAGCTGTCCCATTTGAATTTGCCTATGCTGGTGGCAATGTAAGAACGGAATAGAAAAAAAGTGACAGTAGCACCAACCAAAAGAAACGGCCAAGCCGCCACCATAAATTTAGAAAAGCTTAATAATGCACGGGTTAAAAATGGTAACTCGGCACCAAAGCTTTCGAAAACTTTGGCGAAAGCAGGAATCACAAAAATATTCACCACAATAATGGCAATGGCCATCGCAATCATCACAAAAGTTGGATAACGCAGCGCAGATTTAATTTGATCGTGCATAAAACGTTCAAACTCAAGATGATCAAACAGACGCAGAAATACCGTTTCTAACATGCCAGTTGTTTCGCCAACGCGCACCATACTAATGTAAAAACTGGAAAATACTTTTGGATGCTGTGATAATGCAGATGAAAGCTCTCGACCACTACTCAAACTTTCGCGGATATCGCCGATAACAATAGCAAAAGCTTTGTTTTTAGTTGAAGCCTGCAAACCATTCAATGCGTTTAAAATAGGAATGCCAGCTTTCAGCAACGTGTACATTTGACGACTGAACAGCATGACATCGATGGTTTCAATTTTCTCTTCAAATAAATCGATTGAGATATTTTTTGAAGTCGAAGTTGTGACTTGCGCCTTAATCTCTATAGGCGTGACGCTGCGACTAAACAATAGGTTTGCCAGCGCGCTAGTATCTTGCCCTTCCAGCACGCCCTGTACCAATGCGCCACTGTTATCACGACCTGTATAGTTAAAAAGTGGCATTTACTTTATTCTTCAAACTCATTGCTGATACGCATGGCTTCGGCAATGGTGGTGCGCTTTTCAACGACTAAATCGACGGCACTTTTACGCAGGGTTTTGCCTGCCATGTGTTGCCTACCTAGCTTAATAAAGAGGTTAGGGTCTTGATGATTGGCAGCATCAATCAGCTCATTATTCATTTCAAGTAGCTCATAAACGCCTACTCGACCTTGATAGCCGGTACCATTACACTGACTACAACCTTTGCCGTGCACATATTGGTGTTTACTTACTTCTTTACCCAGCTCGTGTTGCAGCCATGCGTGCTCAGATGGTTCTGGGGTGTGCGGTTGAGAGCATCCTTCACATACTAATCTCACCAAACGTTGAGCGACAACTGCAACTATCGACATGGCGACCATGAATCTGGGTGCGCCCATGTCTATCATTCTAACTGGCGTACTAACGGCATCATTGGTGTGCAGAGTAGAAAGTACCAAGTGACCAGTCATGGCGGCGCGCAGGCCGATTTGAGCAGTTTCTTGATCGCGCATTTCGCCGATAAGTACAATATCTGGATCTTGTCGTAAAGTAGAGCGCAACACGCGTGAAAAATCTAAATCGATTTTTTCATTCACTTGCACCTGATTGATGCCTGGCAAGCGGTACTCCACTGGGTCTTCCACCGTAATAATTTTGTTGGAAGTTGAATTTAATTCGTTGAGTGCAGCATAAAGTGTAGTAGTTTTACCGCTACCAGTTGGGCCAGTCACTAGCACCATACCGCTAGGGCGATGGATTAATTTGCGGAAACGTTTTAGCATCTCCGCTGGCATGCCTAGTTTATCCAAAGAGAATCCACTAGTGTTTTGTATGAGTAAGCGCATGACAACAGATTCGCCGTATTGCGTTGGCATGGATGAAATACGCACGTCAACAGCTTGTTGTTTAACTTTGACCGCAAAGCGTCCATCTTGCGGTAAGCGTTTTTCTGAAATATCCAAACCAGACATCAGTTTTAAACGTAACACTAAGGCTGAAGAAATTTTCAATTCAGCCTGCGTTTGCAGATGCATCACGCCATCGATTCTGAAGCGAATGCGCAGTTTGTTTTCTTGTGGTTCGATGTGAATATCTGAAGCGCGTACTTGCACGGCGTCTTCAAAAATTGTTTGCAGCAGCTTAACAACTGGCGCTTCTTCTGCGCTTTTTGGTGCGCCTATGGAGGAGAAATCAATCGGTGCATCACCTAAATCTTCACCCAACTCTAGAGCCAAGTTAGATATTTCATCGGTACGGCGGTAGTTGCGATCAATCAGTTGTAGTAGAGAGCCTTCTTGTATTACAGCCAACTCAATATCTTTGCGCAAAAGCCGCACTAACTCGTCATATGCAAACAAATCAGTAGGATCCACCATGCCCACAAAATAGCTAGCACCTTTATCTTCCAGCACTGCACAACGAAAGCGTCTAGCCTGTGCTTCGGGCAATTTACTGATGAGCTCTGGCTTAGTATTAAACTGTTGTAAATCGACAAAAGGGATTTTTAACTGGCGCGCCAAAGTTTCAGAAATCTGCGTTTCTGTCACGTAGCCGTTATCCACAAATATCCGTCCTAGTTTTTTGCCAGTACGTTTTTGCTCTTCTAGTGCTTTTGTTAAATCATCAGCAGAAATTAAATCTTGTTGAACTAAAATTTCACCAAGACGAATCTTTACAGGACTAGCCATTTAAACCCTATCAATATGCGTTCATACCCCAATATAAACTGATAGGTACAATTTCAATTGTGTGAATAAAGGCGGAATTTGCCCTGAAATCGGCAATCTACTGCTTGATGTAGTTGGAGATTATTACGTAATCTTTTACAGAGAGGTTTTCAGCGCGCAGTTGCGAGTCTATATTTAGCTTTAAAAAATCACCATCAATTAAAAAGTCTTTTAGGGTGTTGCGAATAGTTTTGCGGCGCTGACCAAAAGCTGCGAGCACAATTTTGTAAAATAAGCTGTAATCTTTTGCAATATTGGGTTTGGTCGCATGTGGCACACAACGCACAAATGCAGATTCCACTTTGGGTGCGGGTTCAAAGGCTTCTGGTGGCACAGTGATTAAATATTCCATTAGCAAATGATATTGCAGCATGACGGAGAGTCGCCCATATGCTGGGGTTGAAGGCTGTGCTACCATGCGCTCCACTACTTCTTTTTGTAGCATAAAATGCATGTCGGTGATGTGCGAAACATTATCTAGCAGATGAAATAAAATCGGCGTAGAAATGTTGTAAGGTAAGTTACCGGCCACGCGTAGCTTTTTACCTAAGCTAGTAAAATCAAACTTCAGTGCATCGACATTGTGAATAGTAATGGTATTTTTGGCATACTCGTTTTGCATCCAAGTCACAATGTCGCGATCAATCTCTACTACATGTAAGTGATTGATTTTTTTTAGCAATGGCTTGGTGAGAGCGCCTAAACCAGGGCCTATTTCGACGATAATTTCTTTATCTTTTGGATTAATCGCATCGACCAAGTTGCTGACAATGCCTTGGTCAGTTAAGAAATTCTGCCCAAATCTTTTCTTGGCGACGTGTTTCATTAAGTTTTTTTAGTTTGAGATTTATGGACTAATTCAATCGCTAATTCAATCGCTGCTAACATACTGCCAATCTCTATATTGCTTGTGCCAGCTAAATCCAAAGCAGTACCGTGGTCGACCGAGGTTCGAATAATCGGCAATCCTAAAGTTACATTCACGCCTTGCCCAAAACTAGCGTGCTTGAGTACGGGCAAGCCTTGGTCGTGGTACATCGCCAATACACAATCGGCGTTATCCAGATATTTTTTGGTGAATAGCGTATCTGCTGGCAATGCACCTATTAGTTGCATGCCTTCGGCGCGCAGTTTATTGAGCGCGGGGTTGATAACGTCAATTTCTTCACGCCCTAAATAACCATCTTCGCCCGCGTGCGGGTTAAGTCCAGCAACTAATATCTGCGGGCTTTTTAGGCCGAATTTTTCAATTAAATCTTTGTGCAAAATACGAATGGTTGCTTCAATATTTTCGCATGTAATCGCCGGTGGCACATCTTTAAGCGCTAAGTGCGTGGTGGCCAGCGCAACCCTTAAACCGCCGCCGACCAACATCATCACCACTTGCGGTGTATGCGTGAGCTCGGCCAAATATTCGGTATGACCGATAAATGGAATGCCAGCCTCGTTGATGATGCCTTTGTGCACGGGTGCGGTTACCATCGCATCAAATTCGCCGCTCATACAGGCCTTGGCCGCGTGTTGCAACATGCGTTGCACATATTCGCTATTGGCCGCATCTAGTTTGCCAGCTTGTACTTTCGCAGGCGCAGCAATATGCAATAAATTAATATTATTATCGCTTAAATTTTCTCTAGAATATGGCCTGAAAGTCGCATGAATATTGGTTTGCAGGGCGCGTGCTTTTAGTGCATCTTTATCACCAATAATCGTAATATCTGCTTTAACATCATGCTGGGCAAGCTTCACACAAAGATCTGGCCCAATACCGGCAGGCTCTCCAGAAGTGATGATGATGCGTGGAATCACGGCAGACAAAGTAAAGCAGACAAAATTAAATAAGCGAGATTAAAACTTATCTTCAAGTCTCAGCTCAACAAACGCGCGGTCACGCATTTCACGTATCCAATCCTGATAAGCCTCTTCAGCTTTACGCACGCGAATTTCTTGGCGCGCTTTTAGGCGAGAAGCTTCTTTGGTCATGTCTTGCTGGCGGCGCTCTAGCACTTGAATAATATGCCAGCCAAAAGGTGATAGCACGGGTTCGCTGATTTCGCCAAGTCCAAGTGCATTCATAGCTTTCTCAAACGGTGGTACGGTGTCGCCAGGGTTTACCCAGCCTAAATCACCACCATTGTTGGCGCTGCCGTCCTCAGAATATTGGCGCGCCATTTCTTCAAATTTGGTGCCATTGTCAATGCGTTCTTTAATGCCATCAATTTTGCGTTTACCATCCTTTTCTGAAACTACTTCAGTCAGCTTAATCAAAATATGGCGTGCGTGTGTTTGTCCAACTACCAATGAAGACGTGCCTCCACGACGATTGGTGAGCTTTAAGACGTGGAAGCCATTTGGGCTACGAATAGGTTTTGCCACTTCGCCCACTTGCATGTTTTTTAAAGTTTCTAAAAATAATGCAGGCATTTGCGCACCACTTTTCCAACCCAAAGCGCCTCCTTCCAGCGCATTTGGCGCGTCAGAAAAGGCTGCTGACACTTGCGTAAAAGCAGCACCACCAGCTAATTGTTTAAGCGCTTCTTGCGTTTTGGTTTTGGCTTTTTCTAAGTCTTCTGGGCTGGCGTCTTCTGGTGTTCGAATTAAAATATGCGAAACTTCAAACTCATCTTGCTCTTCGCCACGGTTGGCTTGGGTGGTTAAATAGTTATCCACTTCACCTTCGGAAATATTAACTTTGTTATCCACTTCGCGCTCGCGCAGGCGGGCAAGGGTGATTTCACTGCGAATATCTTCGCGAAATTTACGTAGACTAATACCATCTTTTTCGAGCAGTACTTTAAACTCATCGACACTTAATTTATTTTGTTCAGCGATACGCTCTACGGTTTTATCAAGTTGCGTATCATCTACTTTTAAGCCCGTTTGCGCGGCCAATTGCAGTTGCAAACTATCCGAAATTAAGCGCTCTAGAATTTGTTTCGCTAAGACTTCTTGTGGCGGCAATGCGGTACCTTGTTTTTCTAATTGCGCGCTCACTGTGCGCATGCGGTCTGCAAGTTCTTGCTCAGTAATCACGCCTTGGTCAACAATCGCAATGATACGATCTATCTTCACGATTTCGACCGAGAATGCAAATGTATGAATGAAAAATGTGCTTAAAATCAGTAGCTTAATTAAATTTAATAGTTTCATCGGTTGTAATTCTGTTGCCTATAAATATTAGGAATTTCACTAGAGCTTAAATAGCCTGGAATATCGCGGCGTAGTAAATTAAGCGGATTAGATCCAATCGAAGCTAAGCCACCAAGCTCGAGCTGAAAGAATAGACCATAGTTTGCGTCAGCAGTTGCAGTTTCTACACGTTGAACAACTGCACGCGCTTGCCAGCAGCCCGCATCATACTCTAAACCTGCTAAGCTTTCGATGAGCGTTTTCTCACGAATAGAATAATTAAATCGCCCAACTCCATACCAGCCACGGCTTAACGGCCATTGGCCAGAAAGGTTGATTTGCTCTAAAAATTGTTGGGTGTAACGATAACCCACATTCATCAGTTTGCCTGGTTCTGGGTTGTAGCGCGCGAGTAAGTTGCTGCGCACCATGCCGCTGTCGTCAGTGTTGTATTGCCAAAATGCGTCTAAATTCCATTTATTCGAAAGTCGCGCTGTCATGGCTGCAATAATGTCAGAGGAGTTGTCCTCCGAGGCTATTCCGCCTGGCAAAATCACTTTTTGATCGGTAAAATAATAGCGCTGACCAATGGTGGCAGCAATTCGCTCAACGCCAGAGTCTTTATCGATCATGCGGCTAGTTAAAGCCAAGCTTAGCTGATTGGCATTGTTAACTCTATCGTCACCTGTAAATTGATTCTCAGTAAATAGGGTGGTCATGTTTAAATCGGCCAGCGCAGTATCAAATACTGGCAGTAAATCTTGCTCTTTATTGGGGATGTACACATAAAACATGCGCGGCTCGATGGTATGTGTGTAGCTATTTTTAACTACATTTAAATCACGCTCAAAATATAGACCGCTATCTAGGCTAAAAATGGGTAAAGTGCGTGTATCAGAGTTGTTGCTAACAGCTTGGGCATTGACGACAAAATTGTTGTCATTTACGCGGTAATTGGTGGAATGTACGCCAATTTTTGGCGTAATAAATCCATAAGATTGTGTGAAAGGCACGCTGATGCTGGGGTAGAGCACTAAGCGGCTACCTGTGGCAGCAATGGGAGCATCTTGGTTGCGATCAAAATAAGCCCATTGACTGTATAAGTCGGTATTGGCGTAATCCCACTCTTTATTAGCTACTAGAGTGAGTTGCGGCAGGCGTTCATAGGGAAAATTGGTGTCATCTAAAGTTTGATATTTTTGCACCAAGCCATTAAAGCGCCACACATCGCCGTAGTAATCTACACGACCTTCTTGCGGCAAATTCACGCGGCTGGTGCTGATAATACGGGTGGACATCTCAGAAAAATATTGGTCATCCGACACTTTTTCGATGTTATAGCCAGCCGACCAACCATTGCTAAAGCTATGATTGTGGCTGATGTTGGCGTAGTAACGTTGACCGCCGTTGAGCGCATCATCGTTTAAATACTCTAGGCTATCAATACCAGAATAGTTTTCGCCTAAATATCTAAAT
This sequence comes from Methylotenera sp., assembly GCA_031381645.1. GTDB lineage: Bacteria > Pseudomonadota > Gammaproteobacteria > Burkholderiales > Methylophilaceae > Methylotenera_A. Next base: position 3,081 of record JANMYB010000058.1, on the reverse strand, counting down.
TCGCCTTGCAATTGCGCCCCGCGCTTGCTTAGGTAGCGTACACCCACTGTGGCATCTTTATCAGGCGCAATGTTGATGTAATAAGGAATTAAAGTTTCAAAGCCGCTGCGGCTGGTGGTGCCAACAGTGGGCGCTAGCAAGCCAGATTTACGTTCGTTATTAAACGAAAAGCTCATCCACGGGGTATATAAAAGTGGCACGCCTTTAAATTCCACATAAGCATTTTTGGCGGTGCCCGATTGTGTGTAATCGTCCAGATCAATTTCTTTGGCTTTGATGTACCAATCGTCCACACCTGGTTCGCAAGTGGTGTAGCGCGCATCTTTTAAACGTTTTTTATCTTGGCCTTCAAAAAAAACTGCTTTGGCATCGCCGCGTGAAGAATCAAATTTAGGGTCTATCGAAGTCTGCCCAATCGGCGTTGCCGGCTCGCGGTAATTGTCCTGATAAATTCTAGGGTTATCAGTTAGGCTGGTTTGCGTGTTGAGTAATTTAGATTGCGTATATACGCTAGGGTCGTTGCGCGGCGTAGGTTCTCTTTGAGTTGTGTTATTCACTTGCTTGTTTAGCGTAATCGATGCATCACGCATTTCGCCTATGCTGTCACTCAAGCGCATATTCAGCGCTGGGCCGCGAATTTCGCTATCGCCTAAATTAATGCGTGCATTACCATTTACCTTTAGCTCATCATTTTGTACGTCATACTCAATATTGTCGCCATAAATTTTTTGGTCGCCCTTGCTAATCACTGCATTGCCCGTGGCGCGCATTTTGCGATCAAGGTATAAATCCAGTTTATCGCCTTCAATTTCAATGGCCCCAGGTAGCGCCTCGGGTTGAATGGTTTCTGGAACTTGCGATAGTTCAGTCGTAAGCGTTTCTGCAGACGCGATTGCGCCAAAGCTAAGCAACAAGAGTGTAGCAAGGCTGGCAAAGAAACACTTTGCATGATTAATATTTGAGCGGTCGCAGTGCAATAGAAATTTTTAATTTAGCAAAAAAATGGTTTAAGTTATCTATTTTACGCATGAATGATAAAATCGCATATATGCTTGTTTTAATCAATGAAAAAACAGTGTTTGAAACCAATATTATAAAGGCTTGCAGTGGATAGAAAAATACAACTACAAACTTGGCTACAAGAAACTTTAAGCGGACAAGAATTTACGCTCACAACCGCCTCGGCCGATGCCAGTTTTAGGCGCTATTTTCGGGTGCATTTAAGCCAAAAATATTTAGATAGCCAAACGTTGATTGCGATGGATGCACCGCCGCCACAAGAAGACTGTGCGCCGTTTGTAAAAGTCGCCAAACTAATGCTAGATGCGGGTTTGAACGTGCCGGAAGTGCTGGCGCAAGATTTGGAAAGAGGATTTTTGTTACTGAGCGATTTGGGCGACGATACTTACTTGCAATACCTTAATAATGAAACAGCGAAAATGCTGTATTTGGATGCCACCAATGCGCTCATTAAAATGCAGCTGGCTAGCAAAGCGCACGATTTGCCGCCGTACGATGAAGTTTTGCTCACGCGTGAAATGCAACTCTTCCCCGATTGGTATGTGGCTAAACACTTAGGTTTTACCATGAATAGCGAGCAACAAGGCTGGGTGCAACAAACATTTGATGCGCTTAATAAAAATATCCTCTCGCAAGGGCAAGTCACCGTGCATCGCGATTATCACTCGCGTAATTTAATGGTCACACATGAAAACAGCCCTGGCATTTTAGATTTTCAAGATGCCGTGCACGGTGCAATTACCTACGATTTGGTGTCACTGCTTAAAGATGCCTACATTCAGTGGGATGAAGAGCAAGTGATTGATTTGGCCGTACGTTATTGGGAGCCTGCTAAAAAAGCAGGCTTGCCCGTACCTAATGACTTTAGCGAGTTCTATCGCGATTTTGAATGGATGGGCGCGCAGCGACATATTAAAATTTTAGGAATTTTTGCACGGCTTTATCATCGAGACGGCAAAGAGGGTTACCTAAAAGATATGCCGCTGGTGATGCATTATTTACGCAAAGTGTGCGAGCGCTATGTAGAATTGCGTCCGATGTTGCGCCTGCTGGATGCACTTGAAGGACGTGTGCCGCGTCCGAAATATGTGGTTTGAACAATTTTTATCTAAAAGTAAAAACTTCCTCCTCTGTCATTCCGACGGGAGCCATTGGTTTATATGGCGAACCACGGAATCCATAGAATGGTGAAAATTTGAAAAAGTGTCAATTTAAAATCAAAATGGATTCCCGCCTTCGCGGGAATGACGGCATATGAAAGCCATGATATTAGCGGCGGGGCGCGGAGAGAGAATGCGTCCTTTAACCGACCACACGCCAAAACCGCTGCTCAAAGTTGGCGGCAAACCGCTCATTGTTTGGCATTTAGAGCGCCTAGCTAGAGCTGGGTTTAAAGAAATTGTGATTAATCATGCGCATTTAGGCGCGCAGATTGAAGAGGCGCTGGGAAACGGTGCGGCTTGGGGTTTGTCTATTGCATATTCGCCTGAAAAAGTTGCCTTAGAAACCGCGGGTGGCATCGCCAATGCACTGCATTTGCTTGGGAGTGAGCCATTTTTAGTCATTAATGGCGATATCTATACAGAAATAGATCTTAAAAATACTGCTCTGCAAGCCAATACCCATGCGGGTGCTGGGCATGCCTTAAAACTTGCACATTTGGTGTTAGTCGATAATCCACCGCAACATCCCAATGGTGATTTTGCGATTGAAGAGGGAATGTTAAAAAACGAAGGCGGCAAAAATAATAGTGGTATGCTCACTTTTTCTGGTGTAGGCGTGTACCACCCCGACTTATTTGCCGATGTCGTCATTGGCCAACCAGCAAAACTCGCCCCTTTGTTGCGTAGAGCAATTGACAATAATGTCGCCACAGCCCAGTATTACCAAGGTGTTTGGCGCGATATTGGCACGCCAGAACGTTTGGCATTGATAAACAATATAATTGACGCAAAAAGATTTTTTAATAATGTACCTCAAGAAGTTTTTGACATTTGGCTGACTGAATTTATTGAGGCTAGAGGTTGGCCGCCAGTAGGTGTAAATTGGGATAGCCTTTTA
>JANMYB010000041.1:0-20730 GCA_031381645.1 Methylotenera sp. | reverse complement strand
AGGTGCAACCAAGTTTATGACGGTGGCTGTAGAGGGCGGAAAAAGTGAGGCTGAATGCCGCAAGGTAGCGTATGCCATTGCGCATTCACCATTAATTAAAACCGCATTTTTCGCCTCAGACCCCAATTTAGGGCGCATACTGGCAGCGATTGGTTATGCGGGCATTGACGACTTGAATGTCGATAATCTTGAGCTGTACTTAGGCAATGAAGTTGGGGGTGACGTTTTGGTGGCAGAAAAAGGCGGCCGCGCGGCTAGCTATAAGGAAGAACAAGGGTCAGCTATCATGAAAGAATCGGATATTTTAGTACGCGTGGTGTTGAATCGCGGTAAGGAAAATATGACGATTTGGACCTGCGATTTCTCTTACGATTATGTGAAAATTAATGCAGACTATAGAAGTTAAAAGCATAGAAGCTAGCAAGTGATGATTATTGATGTTGCAGTTGCAATTTTGCAGCGAAAAAAAGAAGGTCAACAAAGCGAATTTTTATTGGCAAGTCGTCCTGAGGGTAAAGGTTGGGCTGGCTGGTGGGAATTTCCGGGTGGAAAAATCGAAACTGGTGAGAGCCCAGAGCATGCTCTGAGCCGCGAGTTAAGAGAGGAGTTGGGTGTTAAGCCAACCACCACGCAGCAATGGCTTACACGACAATTCGATTATCCAGAAACCAATGATTCACCCGCCAAAACTGTTAAGCTACACTTTTATTTTGTCGATGCGTGGGAAGGCGAATTGAAGCCGCGCGAAGGCCAAAAATTGAGTTGGCAAAGTGCGGAAAATATCACGGTTTCACCCGTTTTGCCTGCCAATGCGCCGATTATGAAAGCTCTCGCGTTGCCGCCAGTTTACGTGATTACAAATTTGGCAGAAATGGGCGAGCAGGCATTTTTTGCAACCCTAAAAAACCAATTAGAGCGAGGTTTAAGGCTGATTCAAGTGCGCGAAAAACAACTTTCAAAAGATACATTTATGAAATTTGCAGCGCAGGTGATTGTGCTTGCAAAGCAGTATGGCGCGAAAGTGTTGATTAGTGAAGATTTTGGACTGGCACGAGAATTGGGTGCTGATGGCGTGCATTTACCCAGTCAGGCTTTGTTGGTGCTTAAAACCAAACCCGCGGGCTTGATAGTTGCAGCATCGTGCCACAATCCAATAGAATTGAGGCATGCAGAGCATCTTGATTTGGATTTTGTGGTGTTGTCACCTGTAAAATCTACGCTTAGCCACCCTGAAGCCGAGCCATTAGGCTGGCAAAAATTTGCAGAATTAGCAGAAAATATTAGCTTGCCAATTTACGCACTGGGCGGCATGTCGCTGAATGATTTGCCCTTGGCATTATCTTATGGCGCGCGCGGCATCGCCTTTCAACGCAGTGTTGCGGATGTGTTGCTTTAATCGGTAGGTTTAATGGGTACAATAATGTTTTGATGTGTGATTTCCCCAGCTTTATCTTTAAAACACAGTTTAAAATTTAGCTTTTCTCCCGCTTTTAGTGGCGTGGTTAAATCAAACAACATCAGGTGAAAACCTCCAGGCGCAAGCTTTTCAGGCTTCCCTGCCTTAAGTGGTAACTCTTCTAACATACGCATTTTCATCACATCATTTTCCATCTGCATGCTGTGAATTTCGACTGTTCCAGCAGCAGGTGTTTCCACATGCACCAATGTACTATCCTGTGGGCTATTCAATGTCATGTAAGCAGCACCAACGCTTTGTCCTGGCGCATTTTCACGTACCCAACTATCGGTGATTTTTACTTCTGTTTCTGCACCAGTTTTAACCCCGCAAGCTGTAAGAAAACAGGCTAAAAAGATAAGGTTTCTTCTATTCAAAATCATCTAAATATTCTCTCGGTTTGTTATCGGGGATGCGGTAATTTTCGTTCGCCCAATCGCCTAAATCAATCAATTTGCAGCGCTCACTACAAAATGGGCGAAACAAATTCGCGCTACTGAACTCTGATTGTTTTTTACAATTGGGGCAAGTAACCAATCTTGGTTTGTTGTGACTGGGTTTGGCTTCAGACATTGCTTAAAGGTTACATAAGGTTAAAGTAAAATCAATTTCGCGTTCACATTGCTTTGGTTTCTGCACAAAATCTAGCGCATAAAATCGCACGTTAATGGCATATTTATTGGCACTCACTTCTGGAAAGCATGGGCAATTATTATTCATATTAATAATTAACATTTGCGAAGGCTTGCTACCACCTAGCATTTGTTGAAAAAATCCATTATCTACATGGTGTTTTGTGGCGACGCCACTTCCGCGCAAGATACGAAGTATTGTGACAATGGCTTCGTACATGGGCATTAACCGTGCAAGCCAGCCCTCGAAATCGCTTTTGCGACGATTCGCGTCTAACTCTAACCAGTGATGATAAGACGGCAAATCAAATTGGCACACACCACCTGGAATGCCAGTGCGCTGCTTGATGCCCATCAACCATTCATTTTCTCGCAAATGTTGACCAAATTTTGTACCGTCAGTGCGCAGAGCTGTGGAGCAAGCACCAACTTCTTTGAGAATTTTATCTAAAACTTTTTCTGCAATGACGGGGTTGCCACGCAGGTTCTGCATGGCAAGCCTTTGCTTGTCCAGCTCCTGCACCAAATCCATTTTTAGATCTGCGCGATCTACAATATCTAACATTTGCAGCAGCGAAATCAATGCGGCATGATGACTGTGTTGTTCGCCAGCTTCAACGTTCAGCAGAATTTTGCTAAACAAATCCTCAAGCCTCAGCAGTGTGCGAATGCGCTCGTTAAATGGAAACTCGTAGCTAGACATGGGGCAATAAGTCTGCCAACTTATAATAATAAATTGAGGTGAATTATCAGATAGTTTTGCTAACTATGCAAGTATTAAGGTATTTTTGGTGAATTTCTAAGATATCTTCGCGCAAATTTTCAACATTTTCGTCGTTTTCAATCACATCATGCGCCAGCAATAATTGTTTTTTGCGCGGTGTCTGCGAGTTGATGATTTTTTTTATTTCAGAAGTTGATAATTGACTGCGTTTTTTAACACGTTCAATCTGCGTTTTTTCATCGCAATCAATCAACAAAATTCGATTAATATGCGGTGCATAGCGTGGGCTTTCAAACAGTAAAGGAATCGCCAGAATTTGATAAGGAGCACTGGCGTGTTGTTGCAATTGTTTCAGTGCTTCATCATAAATTGCTGGGTGCAAAATAGCGTTTAATTTAGTACGCGCAGACGCATCGTTAAATACCAAATTGCGCATGGCAGCACGGTTTAATGCACCTTCTGGCGTGATGAAGTTTTTACCGAAGTTGGCTTCAATGTCTTTTAAAATGGGCTGGTTTGCGGAGGTGAGTTGGTGGGAAATGACATCCACATCGGTGACTGGTATGCCTAGCGCGGCAAAAAAGTTTGCAGCGGTGGATTTTCCGCTACCGATGCCGCCAGTAAGAGCGACGACGTACATTAGCCGCCTAAATAAAAACTTGCGAGTTGTCGCCCAAAAAACAATGCAGCAATGCCGCCAAGTGCCAAAAATGGCCCAAAGGGTATCGCAGTGCCGCCTGTTTTGCCTTTAAACATAATCATTCCAATGCCAATCACAGCGCCGACAACAGAGCTTAATAAAATCACTGCTGGCAACAATTGCCAGCCAAACCACGCGCCGATTGCGCCTAGCAATTTAAAATCGCCGTAACCCATGCCCTCTTTGCCCGTGACCAACTTAAATAACCAATAAACTGACCATAAAATGAGGTAGCCAAAAATTGCACCCAGTACCGCGGATTTCAAGTCTGTGAAGCCGCCATTCAGATTGAACAACAAACCAAGCCACAGCAAAGGCAGCGTAATATCGTCGGGCAATAATTGCGTATCAAAATCGATAAACGTCAGCGCGATGAGCGCGAATACAAAAACGAATGCAAATAAAGCAAAGTAAGTGTAGCCATATTTGCAGGCGACTGCCCCAATTAGTGTGCCGGTGATGGCTTCCACCAGTGGGTAGCGCATGCTAATCTTAGCCTTGCAAGCCTTGCATTTGCCGCCTAACATGAGGTAACTCACGATGGGAATATTCTCTAAAGCGGTAATTTCATGTCCGCAACTTGGGCAAGCCGAGCGCGGCGTGACGATGTTGTATTTACTTTGCTGCGGAGCTTCCTTGCCTTGAAGCTCCAAACAATTCGCGTGCCATTCATGCTCCATCATTTTGGGCAGGCGATGAATCACCACATTGAGAAAACTGCCCACCATGAGCCCAAATATGACCGAAAATGTCACAAAAAAAGTGGGTTCTCCACGTAACATATCCGATAAAGGCATTAAAAAATCAAACATGACTCACCTTAATTTGGCCTAATTCAGCCTAAAAGTTGTTGTAAATTAAGCATATCATGGCATCCTTAATAAATACGTGCAACCTAGGCACAAAATTTGGTGTAAAAATTGCTTGAAAAAGCTTAAGGTATCACCATATAAGCGTTGTAATATTGATACAGAATTAAAGGATTAAAATGACCGACCGCGACATGTTAGATGACGAGCAATTACTGTTTAGCTCAACTGAAATTGAGTTAAACAATTTTAGCCATCCCGCTTGGGATGAGCCGATTATTTGTCGCGTCGAGGTTGATTTGCCAAGCTGGCTTTCGCAATTGGCGGGGGGCAATCATTGGGAGGTGGTTACTGAAGCTGAAGATGAAACCTGCATTAGCTTTGCGATGAGGGAAAAGGGTAAAGCACAAGCAGCCAAGTTGGCAGAAGTCACGCTGTATCACAATGGCTACGCGGTGGTCGATGTGGAAGGCAAAGCCTTATTTGATGGTAGCTTAACTAATGGCACCAGCGGTTGTGCGCATTTAAGCTATTTTCACGCTGAAAGTGGCGAGCCGATTGTTTTAAATTAGCTTTAAGTAGATGCTCTGCAACCCTTGTAGATATTGGCCTGCAGGGCATATTTATTTTAACGCTTATTTAGGTTAAAAATTACTTTTGCTGAAAATTCAGCAATATGAATTAAGGTTTTTTTATTCCTACCATACTAATCATTATGGGCGGAAAAATGTATCGATAGCCAAAAATTGATTTCATTAAACCTAATTTTTTGAATAGCATTGCAAAGAAAGCCGTAAAAACCCCAAGCTGTTGTCTTGATTCAAGGCTAAATTTGAGTTTAAAAAAGTCCCCATCAAGCGAAGATCCCTGTTTTTGCTTACCTGCGAATGCTGTCCCCTTGTAGGTTTCAAAATCTAGTTGTTGGAATAGTGTTCTTACTCCGCTAGGTGTAAAGCGCCAATAGTCGTCGGGAAATCCGTGAATCTCCCATGAAAATGGAACACTGACCAGTAACACCCCATTCTCAGACATCAGTGATTGTATATTCTGTGCCATTTTAAATGGATCTCGGCAATGCTCAAGAACGCTCATGCAAATGATGGTCTTGAAACGCCTACCTTGCAAAGCGGCATCAATAGATTCAAAGCCATCCGCCAAATCAAGCACTTGGTCGACACCCTTGCCAGCTTGCATGTCTATACCTAAATACTGCTCGTTTGCAAATAATTCTCTGAAATTCTGTGTGTTGCCATAATCTCTGCTACCAACTTCTAGAATCGGACCTTTAATAATATTTCTAAAAGACTTTGCGAATAAAAGTTGGTTGGCATCACCCATTTTGTTACCCCCGTGTGTAATTACTGAGAATCTTAACTCACAATTGGTTTTTTTTAATTTGATATTTTTGATGCAGCATTAAAAATCTCTTTTAACAGCAAACTCAGCCAAATCAATCAATGCTTGTTTATTGGTGGACTCAGGAAAATGTGAAATCGCCTCAACACCAAGTCTAGCTTCATTTGCCGCCAAGTTGCGCACGTAATTTAGTGCATCAGTGCTATTGACAGCCGCCAATACAGCGGGCAACTCATCTAAACCGCCGTGCTGAATAGCGTGGCGTACCGTTTCGGCTTCGGTTGTGTTGCCGCGATGCATGGCGATTAACAATGGTAAAGTCGGTTTACCTTCAGATAAATCATCGCCTAAGTTTTTACCAATTTGTTTGGCATTACCACTTAAATCCAGCACGTCGTCAATGAGCTGAAATGCTGTGCCAAGGCGCATTCCATAGTGCGCGAGTGCGTTTTCGTCTGCTTCATTTGCGCCGCTAATGACTGCGCCTAGACGCGTTGCAGCCTCGAACAGTTTAGCGGTTTTAAAGTGAATAACTTTTAGGTAATCCTGCTCGGTCACGTTGGCGTTGTGAATATTTAGCAGTTGTAGCACTTCGCCTTCAGCGATAATGTTGGTGGTTTCGGCGAGTATTTCCATTACGCGCATGTTTTGCAGCTTTACCATCATTTGAAATGCGCGCGAATAGACAAAATCGCCCACCAGCACGCTGGCGGCGTTGCCAAACAGATGATTTGCCGTGTTTTTGCCGCGGCGCAATTGCGATTCGTCCACGACGTCATCGTGCAGTAAAGTGGCCGTGTGGATGAACTCTACAATCGCGGCAAGTTGGTGATGTTGCGTTTTAATTGGCTCAAACATGCCGCTGGAAATTAATACCAGAGCGGGCCGTAGCCGTTTTCCTCCGCCGCCAATAATATGATCGCCGATGGTATTAACCAGCGTAACCTCTGAATAAAGAGAGGTTCGTATGACAGCATCCACCGCTTGCATATCGGCAGCAATAAAAGTTTGAATTTTGTTTAAAGGCACGGGATATTTTTGCTAATATTATCGGTGGTATTTTAACACACACAATTCGCCATGCTAATTGAATAAACACTATGCAAACTTACATTAAACAATGGGTAGTTCAGCAATTTAGCATTTGCAATATTCTGCAATTTAAGTATAATGCGCGATTCATTTGAACGTGTAGAAGCTAGGCTAAATCATGTACGCAGTAATTAAAACGGGTGGCAAACAATATAAAGTAGAAGCTGGTGCAACACTTAAGGTTGAAAAACTATTGGGTGAAGTTGGTAGCAAAGTAGTTATCGACAAAGTGTTGATGATTAATGATGGTGAAAATACTACCATTGGCGCGCCATTGATTGCTGGCGCTACAGTTAATGCCACTGTGGTTTCTCACGGTCGTGCAGATAAAGTAATGATTTTTAAATTTCGCCGCCGTAAACATTATCGTAAAACACAAGGCCATCGCCAAAGCTTTACAGAGATTTTAATTGATGATGTAAATGGTAAAGGCGCAGTTGCAGCTAAACCTGCGGCAGTTGCCAAGTCAGCAGCTCCAAAACCAGCCGCCGCTGCAAAACCAGTAGCTAAAGCTGCAAAAGCAGCTACAGTTTCAAAACCAGTGGCTAAAAAAGCTAAAGCAATTTAAAAGAATATAAATTAAGACTTAAGTTTTAGACTTACAAAGGATTAAAAATGGCACACAAAAAAGCAGGTGGTAGTTCACGTAACGGTCGCGATTCACACTCACAACGCTTGGGCGTTAAAGCTTTTGGCGAAACAGTGGTGAGCGCTGGTAGTATTATCGTGCGTCAACGCGGCACTAAAATGCACGCGGGCGAAAACGTAGGCATGGGCAAAGACCATACATTGTTTGCAAAAATTGATGGCAAAGTAACTTTTGCGATTAAAGGCGCGCGACGTCGCCAAATGGTCAGTATTGTTGCAGTTTAAGAATTTTTGAATGATTAAAGCCTCATCGTTTGATGGGGCTTTTTTATTTGGTACACTCTACTTATGAAGTTTATTGATGAAGCAACTATAAAAGTTTACGCGGGCGACGGTGGTAACGGCGTTGCCACGTTTCGTCGTGAGAAATACGAGCCCATGGGCGGCCCCAATGGCGGCGATGGTGGAAAAGGTGGCTCAATCTATGCAATTGCAGATCGCAACATCAATACGCTGGTAGATTACCGCTATACGCGTTCTTTTAGAGGGCAGCGTGGTGAGAACGGTCGTGGTGCCGAATGTTATGGCGCAAAAGGTGAAGATACCGTTTTGCGCGTGCCAGTTGGCACAGTAATTTCTGACAAAGCCACCGAGCGCATGATTATTGATTTGGCGGAGCATGACCAAAAAGTGTTGCTAGCCAAAGGTGGCAATAATGGTTTGGGTAATGTGCACTTTAAGTCGTCCATCAATCGTGCGCCACGTCAATGTACCAAGGGCGAGCCAGGCGAAGAGTTTGAGTTGTATATGGAGCTAAAAGTGTTGGCAGACGTGGGTTTGCTAGGTATGCCAAATGCAGGGAAATCGACGTTTATTCGTTCAGTTTCTGCGGCAAAACCAAAAGTGGCGGATTATCCTTTCACCACGTTGCATCCTAATCTGGGCGTGGTGCGCGTGGATACAAATCGCAGCTTTGTTATCGCCGATGTGCCAGGCTTAATTGAAGGCGCAGCAGAAGGTGCAGGACTTGGACACCAGTTTTTACGCCATTTGCAGCGCACATCACTATTGCTACATTTAGTCGATATTGCTCCATTTGATGAAGCGACCGACCCAGTGGCCGAAGCTAAAGCGATTGTGAATGAGCTGAAAAAATACGACGAAGAACTTTATGAAAAGCCGCGTTGGTTAGTGTTAAATAAAATCGACATGGTGGAAGATTCGGCGCAAGTGGTGAAAAAATTTGTGAGGAACTATGGCTGGAAAGGTCGTGTATTCGCTATTTCTGCTATTAGTGGCGTAGGCTGTAAAGAGCTTACTTATGCCATGATGGAACATTTGGAAGAGACCAAAAGACAGCAAGAAAATGAGCCAGTCCTTATTACTCAACACTAAAACGCTGATTGTTAAAGTCGGCTCTAGCCTTGTGACTAACAATGGCGAAGGGCTAGACCGCACCGCGATTGCCGCTTGGGCTAGCCAAATTTCAACTTTAGTAAAACAAGGTAAACAAGTCGCCTTGGTTTCCAGCGGCGCAGTGGCCGAAGGCATGCAGCGTTTGGGTTGGAAAAAACGTCCAGTTGAAGTGAACGAGCTGCAAGCTGCGGCGGCGGTCGGGCAAATGGGGTTGGTGCAAATGTACGAAAGCTGCTTTGCTGAACATGGGTTGCACACCGCGCAGATATTGCTTACCCACGATGATTTGCGTGATAGAAAGCGCTATTTAAATGCGCGTAGCACACTCAAAACGCTACTCGATTTAAACGTGATTCCGATTATTAACGAGAATGATACCGTTGTTACGGAAGAGATCCGTTTTGGCGATAACGATACGTTGGCGGCGCTGGTGGCGAACTTAATTGAGGCCGATGCGCTGGTGATTTTAACTGATCAACAAGGTCTATATTCGGCTGATCCACGCAAAGACAAAAATGCGAAATTTATTAATTTTGAAACTGCGGGCAATCTTGAGTTGGAAAAAATGGCAGGCGGCGCAGGCAGTGATATTGGCAGTGGAGGCATGCTCACCAAAATTCTCGCTGCCAAGCGCGCAGCTAGTAGCGGCGCACATACAGTGATTGCATCAGGTCGCGAAGTCAATGTGTTAACGCGTTTAAGCGCGGGCGAGGCTATTGGCACGCACTTGCAGGCCACGCAAATTAAAACACTCGCCAAAAAGCAATGGTTGGCCGATCATTTACGCCTAGGAGGCGCTCTGATATTGGATTCTGGCGCGGTGAAAGTATTGAAAGCCGATGGAAAAAGTTTATTGCCAATTGGCGTAATCAAGGTGCAAGGTAGCTTTGAGCGTGGCGATGTAGTCGCGTGCGTAGATGAACAAAATGTTGAAGTTGCGCGCGGTATTGTGAATTATAATTCGCTAGAAGCAGCGCGGATTATGCGTAAAGCCAGCAGCGAGATTGAGAAAATTTTGGGTTATGTTGAGGAATCGGAACTGATTCATCGAGATAACCTTATTGTGCTATAGAGGAAAAGTATGGCAAAAACTAAGCCTTTAGTGGCGATTATTATGGGCTCGGACAGCGATTGGCCAGTGATGAAAAATGCTGCGCAAATGCTTGCAGATTTTGGTGTGGAGTACACGGCAGAAGTGGTTTCGGCGCATCGTACGCCCGATTTAATGTTCAAGTTTGCAGAAAGTGCAGCCAAAGAAGGCTATCAAGTGATTATCGCAGGCGCGGGCGGCGCAGCGCATTTGCCTGGCATGGTGGCCGCAAAAACCACGCTGCCAGTGCTCGGCGTGCCAGTCACCACCAAACATTTAGATGGGCACGACTCACTGCTTTCTATCGTGCAAATGCCTAAAGGCATTCCCGTCGCAACATTTGCGATTGGCGACGCTGGCGCGGCCAATGCGGGTTTGTTCGCGGTAAGTATTTTGGCTAATCACGATGCGGATTTGGCGAAAAAATTGGTGGAATATCGCGCGACATTAACCGAAAAAGTCAGCAATATGACGCTGACAGAAAAACCATGATTAAGCGCACTATCATTACTGCACCAGCTATGCTGGGCATGCTCGGTGGCGGTCAATTAGGCCGTTTTTTTGTGATTGCAGCACACGAATTAGGTTATAAAGTCACGGTGCTCGATCCCGATAAAAATAGCCCCGCTGGCAAAATTGCCGATGTGCATTTATGTGCAGATTTTGATGATGTAGCCGCACTAAAACAACTCGCAAAAACCTGCGCAGCGGTGACGACGGAGTTTGAAAACGTCCCTGCAAAATCACTCGAACAGTTAGCGCTTACTACCATTGTACGCCCTAGTGCTGCTTGCGTGGCGATTGCACAGCATCGTGTGCTTGAGAAAAACTTTATTAAAGATGCAGGTTTGCCAGTGGCGCCATTTGCGGTAATTAACAGCGAGAATGATTTGCCTGATGACGCAAGTCCGTTCTATCCAGCAATCCTCAAAGTCGCACGTTTTGGTTATGATGGCAAAGGCCAAGCGCGTGTAAAAAATCAAGCTGAAGCTAAGCAAGCGTTTGCAGATTTTAAGCAAGAAACTTGCGTGTTAGAGCAAATGCTGGCGCTGGATTTAGAAGTTTCAGTAGTATTGGCGCGCGACGCAGCAGGCAATATCGCGGCTTTTCCGACAGCGGAAAATAGTCATCTCAACGGAATACTCGATATCAGCATTGCGCCTGCAAGGTGTAGCGCAGTTTTGAAAGCCAATGCGCAAGCGCTGGCCAAAAAGTTAGCGGAAAAGCTCGATTACGTCGGCGTGCTGGGCGTGGAATTTTTTGTGGTCGGCAAACAACTATTGGTGAATGAAATCGCGCCGCGCCCGCATAACTCTGGGCATTACACCATTGATGCGTGCGTCACCAATCAGTTTGAACAGCAAGTGCGGGTGATGACGGGTTTGCCGCTAGGCAACCCAGATTTACATAGCAATGCGGTGATGGTGAATATTTTAGGCGATAGTTGGTTTAAAAATTCTAAAAAATATGCTCTAGAACCCTTATGGGTATTGGCCTGCAGCCATGCTAATTTAAAATTACATTTATACGGAAAACACGAACCACGTAAAGGCCGCAAAATGGGGCACTTTACGGTGATTGGACAAGATGCGAAAGCGATTTTAAATACTGCACTCATTGCGCGCAGTGAGTTGCATATCGGTGAGAGTTAAAACATAACTAATAAAAAAGCCGACTTAGAGTCGGCTTTTTTATTGCATTAAACTTACTTAGCGGCTTTTGGCTTCGCAGCTGCTTTTGCTGCGGGTTTAGTTTTTGGCGCTGCCGCTTTCGTTTTTGGCGCTGCAGTTTTTGCTGGAGCGACCTTGGCTTTTGGCGCTGCTTTTGCTTTTGGAGCAGCTTTTTTAGCCAACATGACAGGTGCATCGCCTTTTAATGCTTTAATCGCAGCAGTTAAACGGCTTTTATGACGTGCTGCTTTATTTTTATGAATGATTTTTTTATCCGCAATGCGGTCAATCACGCTGACGTTTTCTTGGTAAGTCGCCATTGCTGCGGCTTTGTCGCCAGCTTCAATTGCTTTTACTACTTTTTTAATCGCGGTACGCAAAGTTGAGCGCAATGATGCGTTGTGTGCGTTAACTTTAACGGATTGACGCGCGCGTTTGCGTGCCTGTGCGGTATTTGCCATGTGTTCTTTATCCTAATGCTTTATCGGTATTAATGCGAAGCCGCGTATATTAGTGTTTTTTGCATGATTTTGCAAGTAAATTTGCAAGCTTTAAAGTAAAAATAGCTTAGCTGAAAATAGCGCTTGCGGCATGCTAAAATCATCGTTGTTTCAATTATCATAATTCAAATAATTCATGAATTTGCTCAACGCCTTAGCTAAAGTCGGCAGCATGACGTTTATCTCGCGCATTTTAGGTTTTGTGCGCGATACGTTGATTGCGCGCGTGTTTGGCGCAGGCATGCTTACCGACGCGTTCATTGTGGCGTTTAAAATTCCTAATTTATTACGTCGCGTGTCGGCTGAGGGCGCATTTAGCCAGGCTTTCGTGCCTATTTTGGCTGAATACAAAAGTCAGCGTAGCTTTGATGAAACACATGGTTTAATTAATCGCGTGGGGACTTGGCTCGGCATTATTTTGGTCATCGTCACCTTGCTCGGTATGCTGGCAGCGCCTTTTATTGTCAGTTTAATTGCACCAGGTTTTAGGGCAGATCCTGCCAAAATGCAGCTCACAGTTGAGTTGCTGCGCATTACTTTCCCGTATATTTTCTTTATCTCGCTGGTTTCTATGGCGGGCGGCGTGCTCAATACTTACAATAAGTTTGGCATTCCCGCCTTCACGCCGGTTTGGCTCAATCTGGCTATGATTTCTGCGATTCTATTTTTTGCGGATCATTTTGCCGAGCCAATTAAAGCGCTGGCTTGGGCAGTGTTTATTGGCGGGTTTTTGCAGCTTATTTTTCAAATCCCTTTTTTAAAGCAAATTGGCCTATTGCCAAAATTTGAGTTTAGGCACGATGACGAAGGTGTCTGGCGGATTTTGAAGCTGATGGGTCCAGCAATATTGGGCGTTTCTGTGGCACAAATTTCGTTGATTATTAATACGATTTTCGCTTCGTTTCTAGCAACGGGTAGCGTGAGTTGGTTGTATTATGCCGATAGGCTGATGGAGTTTCCCACAGGCGTATTGGGTGTTGCGCTGGGCACGATATTGTTGCCCAGCTTATCTAAGGCTTATGCCAGTAGCGAGCATAGTGAATACTCACAATTGCTCGATTGGGGTTTGCGCCTCACCTTTATTTTGGCCGCGCCCGCGGCTGTTGCGCTGGCGATATTGGCAACGCCACTGGTTACGGCTTTGTTCCATTATGGCAAATTTACAGCTATTGACGTTGCAATGACACAGCATGCGCTGGTGGCTTACAGTGTTGGCCTGCTCGGGTTAATTTTAGTTAAGATTTTAGCGCCAGGTTTTTACGCACGACAAAATATAAAAACGCCCGTTAAAATCGCCGTATTTACATTAGTTGCAACGCAATTGATGAACTTGGTGTTTGTGTTTGGCTTAGATTTAAATCACGCTGGTTTGGCGCTCGCCATTGGCATAGGTGCTTGTTTAAATGCGGGCTTGCTGTATTACTACCTGCGCAAAGCCAACATTTATCAGCCGCAAGCGGGTTGGTTAGTGTTTGTGCTCAAGTTGCTTGTCGCGCTTGGCGTAATGGGCGTTGTGCTGTATTTTGCCATGGGCGATACGGGCGCATGGTTAAATTACGGTTTAATGAAGCGCTTACTTTACTTGAGCGGATTAGTGCTGCTGGGCGGCGTGAGTTACTTTGCAAGCTTGTTTTTGCTAGGTTTCAGGCCGCGCGATTACATGCGCAGGGTCGTACATTAAGTGCAGGTTTTTCGTCATTTACCCCTTGTAAAACCGTCGCCGCTCACTTTAGCAATTGGTAATTTTGATGGCATGCATTTAGGCCATCAAGCGCTGATGCAAGCTAATATCCATGCGGCTTACAGACTAGATAAAATACCTGCTGTTTTAACCTTTGAGCCGCATCCGCGCGAGTTTTTTACGCCTTTAAATGCGCCTGCACGCTTATGTAATTTGCGCGAAAAGTTAGAGTGTTTTGAAAAAGCAGGTGTGCAAAAAGTGTTTGTTTGTGCGTTTAATAAACGCTTTGCTACTTTGTCAGCGCAAGATTTTTTAAGCATTTTGCGTAAAAAATTGAATGCTAATACGATTTTAGTCGGTGAGGATTTCAAGTTTGGCGCCAAACGTGCAGGGACAATTGCCGACTTTACCAACAACGGTTTTGATTTAATTTCACTGCCACAGGTGATGTTAGATAATGCGCGTGTTTCCAGTACGCGCGTGCGTAACGCGCTGGCGAATGGTAATCTGAATTTAGCCAAACAATTACTTGGCCGCAATTACAGCATTAGCGGAAAAGTGGTACATGGTGCAAAACGTGGACGCGATTTAGGATTCCCCACCGCCAATATCCACATGCGGCACGAGCGGCCTGCCTTAACAGGCGTTTATGCGGTAAAATTGGACGGACTGAATTCTGTGGCTAATTTAGGTGTTCGCCCAACCATTGCAGGCGTGCCAAAATTACTGTTAGAAGTGCATGTGCTTGATTTTAATGGTGACTTATATGACAAGCATGTGCATGTAGAATTTATGCATAAAATCCGCGAAGAAATGAAATTTGAAAATTTAGATGCCCTAAAAGCACACATTGCAAAAGATATTACTGTAGCAAGAAGTTTTTTTAATAGCCAATAATAGAGTAGTCGTCATTCCGTGCTTGACACGGAATCCAGCGGCTTTAACGTCACTGGGTTCCGATTTGCATCGGAACGACAAGTGAAGTTTATATGAGATTTTAGATGACTGAAGACGTAAATAAAGATCAGAATAAATACAAAATTAACCAGCCTGAAACGCCATTCCCCATGCGTGGCGATTTGGCCAAACGCGAACCTGCTTGGTTAAAGCAATGGCAAGATAAAAAGCTCTATCAAAGAATTAGAGAAGCGCGCAAAGGCGCAAAAAAATTCATTCTGCATGACGGTCCGCCATATGCGAACGGTGATATTCACATCGGTCATGCGGTGAATAAAATCCTCAAAGACATTATCGTAAAATCCAAGACCATGAGCGGTTTTGATGCGCCTTATGTGCCAGGCTGGGATTGTCACGGCCTGCCGATTGAGTTGGTGGTAGAAAAAAATCATGGCAAGAATATCGACCCCGCCAAATTTCGTGAGCTTTGCCGTGCCTATGCCGCAGAGCAAGTAGAAAAACAAAAGAAAGACTTTATCCGTCTAGGCGTACTTGGTGACTGGGGTAATCCTTACCTGACGATGGATTTTAAAACCGAAGCCGACATCATGCGTGCTTTGGGCGAGATTCAAAAAAATGGTTATCTCTACCAAGGTAGCAAACCTGTGCATTGGTGTGTAGATTGCGGATCTGCGCTGGCTGAGGCTGAGGTGGAGTATGAGGATGTAAATTCACCGGCCATTGATGTTAAGTTTGAAGTAGTGAATCGAGAAGAGTTTTGGAATAAAGCTGCGGGACGAATTCTGAAAAGAATTCCAGATAGAGTTCCAGTTGGTGATGCACGTCCTTACGAAAAGCCAATTTATTTTGTTATTTGGACAACGACACCTTGGACACTACCTGCAAATCAGGCTGTTTGTCTAAATCCAGGATTTCATTATGAATTTATTGATATTGGAACTGAGATATTGGTGCTTGCTAGCGAGCTTAGAGAAATAACGCTAAAAAGGTATGGAATTGACCCATTTAAAGACCATAGCGTAAACATTATAGGTCACTCACTAGGTTTAAACTTGGCTGGTATAGACTTGATACACCCTTTTGAGAAGCGTGAAGTTCCAATTATATATGGTGATCATGTTACCGCTGATGCTGGTACTGGAGCCGTACATACTGCTGCCGCGCATGGTAACGATGACTGGCTTGTCATGAAGGCGAATTTCCCCAATGAAAAACCACGCATTTTAATGGGTGGCGATGGCAAGTTTTTTAATAGCGACTTGGTCGAGTTTGAGGCGATTCGCGGCTTAAGTCGTCAAGATGCCAACAAAGTGATTTTGGCTACCATGCAAGAGAACGGTACTTTATTGGCAAGTGCACGCTTAAATCATAGCTTCCCACATTGCTGGCGTCACAAAACGCCGTTGATGCAATTGGCCACACATCAATGGTTTATTGGCATGCAGCAAGAGGATGCAGTAGGAATAAGCCTGCGTGAATATGCCAATAAAGCAGTTGATGCGACTGAATTTTTCCCCGCTTGGGGCAGGGCGCGTTTAGAAGCGATGATTAAAAATCGCCCTGATTGGTGTGTGTCACGCCAACGTAACTGGGGCGTGCCAATGCCATTTTTTGTACATAAAGAAACGGGTGAGCCGCATCCACAAACAGCGAATTTACTAGAAGCTGCCGCGTTACTGGTAGAGAAAACAGGTGTTGAAGCTTGGTTTAGCCTAGATGAAGCTGCCTTTCTAGAGGCCAATACCAGTGCGGCTTGCAGGGCATTAAATACTAAGTATAAAAAGGTCACTTATACCTTAGATGTTTGGTTTGACTCAGGTGCAACGCATGCTGCGGTGTTAAAGCGTCGGCCAGAGCTCAACTTTCCAGCAGACTTGTATTTAGAAGGCTCCGACCAACATCGTGGCTGGTTTCAATCTAGTCTATTAACAGGCTGCGCCATTGATGGCCGTGCGCCTTATGAAGCCTTGTTAACACATGGTTTTGTAGTAGATGGCAACGGCCACAAAATGAGTAAATCCAAAGGCAACGTGGTTGCACCACAAAAGGTGATGGATACTTACGGTGCAGATATTCTGCGGCTGTGGGCGGCCAGCACGGATTACTCAGGTGAACTGACCATTAGCGATGAAATTTTAAAGCGTGTGGCTGATAGCTACCGCAAAATTCGCAATACCTGTAAATTTTTGTTAGCAAATATTGCAGATTTTGATGCGAGCAAAGATTTATTGCCAGTTGAGCAATGGCTGGAAATTGACCGTTACGCGCTGCATTTAACGCAAAAATTGCAAACCGAAGTGTTGGCGGATTATGACCGCTACGAGTTCCACTTGGCGGTGCAAAAATTGGTAAGTTTCTGCTCGGATGATTTGGGCAGTTTTTACTTAGATATTCTTAAAGACAGACTTTATACCTGTAATGAAGACTCGTCTGCACGCCGCGCCGCGCAAAGCGCCTTGCACCATATTACCCATACGTTTATGCGTTTAATCGCGCCTATCTTAAGTTTTACCGCGGATGAAATTTGGCAGACTCTAAATTTAGGCGAAGACAAAAGTGTGTTTGAAGGTGAATGGTATCAATTACCTGATTTATTAGGCGGTGATGACCCAGCAAATAATTGGGATGGTTGGGTAATTCCAAATAGATGGCAAATTATTCTTGAGTGGCGAGCTAAAGTAAATAAGCAGCTAGAGGAAGTTAGAACGACAGGCGCAATTGGTTCTTCGTTAGCTGCCGAGTTAGAACTTTATGCTGCTGAAAAAGACTATGATGCTTTAGAATATTTGGGTGATGACTTGCGATTTGTCACCATCACCTCCAGTACAAAAGTTTATAAAGCGGTCAGTGAGACAGAGCAAAAAATTGTGGTTTCATCTAGCAAATACACTAAATGTGAGCGTTGCTGGCATTATCGCGCGGATGTTGGCTCGCACGCCGACCATCCGAGCATTTGCGGGCGTTGCGTAAGTAACTTGTTCGGCGATGGCGAAAAGCGCAAATATGCTTAAATGGTTCAGCATTAGCGCCGTTATTGTTGCTCTGGATTTATACACCAAGCATTTGATTGAAGCCGCTTTTCAATTTGGTGAGCAGCTCAAAATTACTTCATTTTTCGATTTGGTGCGTTATCACAACCAAGGCGCAGCTTTTGGTTTTTTGAATGATGCTGATGGTTGGCAAAAGTGGTTTTTTGCAGGAATTTCAATCATTGCAGCGATAGTAATCACTTACTTAATTAAGAAAAGTCCATCGCAAAAACTGTTTTGTTTTGGTTTGGCTTTGGTGTTGGGCGGCGCGCTGGGGAATTTGTATGACAGAATCACACTGGGCTATGTGGTGGATTTTCTGAATTTTCACTGGAATGAATATGCTTTCCCAGCGTTTAATGTGGCGGATAGCGCGATTTCTGTTGGCGTTGCGCTGTTGTTATTAGATAGTTTTAAAAGACCGAATTAAATCTAAAATCACCCATCCTGCAAGCCAATATCCATGCGTCTTGCAGGGCGGATATTTTTATTTTTTTTGACGCAATTTGTTCATTATCTCAAACAACCCCACGCAAATTACTCCCACAGTTAAGCCAATCATTGCATCAATTATAATCGGTGATATTGTGGCTAAAACGTCACCAACTGCTGGTAAATTCTGCAATAATTCAACAATATGCTCACTAAAATGATGTAATTTTGGCATGCCATGTCCAATAATGCTGCCGCCGACCATGAACATCGCTGCTGTGCCTGCAATAGATAAAAAGCGCATTAACTTTGGCGCAAACGCCAATAAACCTGCACCTATTTTGCGCTGCAGTTGGCGGTAAAAACTCGCGCCTTTTTTTAGCATTAGGTGCAAACCTAAGTCATCTAGCTTCACAATGCCCGCCACTAATCCATATACGCCCACCGTCATGACGATGGCAATAAGCGAAACCACCGTCACTTGTTTGCTAAATGCTTCTGTGGCGACTGTGCCCAGCGCGATGACGATAATTTCGGCAGATAAAATAAAATCTGTTCTGACGGCGCCTTTAATTTTGTCTTTTTCTAGCGCGACTAAGTCCACATTCGGGTCTGCAACGGCCTTGGCAAGTTCGACTTTGTGTGTGGCATCTTCAGTTTTGCTATGTAAAAACTTGTGCGCTAATTTTTCAGCACCTTCAAAGCACAAATAGGCGCCACCTATCATTAACAAGGGCGTTATCGCCCAAGGCGCGTAATAGCTAATTGCTAGAGCTGTTGGCACCAGAATTAACTTATTGATAAATGAACCTTTCGCCACCGCCCACACCACAGGCATCTCGCGGCTGGCATCTACACCCGACACTTGCTGCGCGTTTAGCGCTAAATCGTCGCCCAGTACGCCCGCGGTTTTTTTAGCGGCGACTTTGGTCATCACCGAAACATCGTCGAGTATTGTTGCAATATCGTCTAAAAGAGCGAGTAAGCTGCCAGCCGCCATGTTTTTCCTTATTTTTTACCCGAATGAGCTATTGAATTTTACCTAATTAAAGCTACAATAAGCGCATGTTGTCGAAAAAATTATTTCGTTGGGTGCACAGAGTTGCATTATTTGCGATCATTTTTGCATCGCTTGCGCCTACTATTTCGCATGCCCTGCAAGCCAATAGCGGAGCGGCTTTCGCGCAAGAGGTTTGCACGACCGATGGCAAAAAAATCACCATACAAGTGGTGACCACCAAAGGTCAGCAATTAGCGACCGAACTAAGCCAGCAATCTTCTAGCGACAAAATGCCAACGAGCATTCAGCACCATTTGCAACATTGCCCATTTTGCGCAAACCCTAGCACAGATGTGGTTTTAGAAGTGCCGCACACGCCAATCATTGCATTTTTGACTGCGCAAGCAGAAAAACAAGTTGCACTTTCGCCTGTATTTTTCACCAGTTTTTCTACACTTCCTCCGCCCGCCCAAGCCCCACCAGCGTCACTCTAAAAATTAATTAGTTTCCTAAGCAATTGCTTAGGTTTATTTATTTTTTGGAGTATTACATGTTTAATCGAAACATTTTTGCATTTTTGGCGGCGGCATTTTCTGTGCACGTGTTGGCAGGCCATGATGCGCATTTAGAAACTGAAAAAATTGAAGTTATTGCAACACGACCTAATGTGCCATTGAATGTACCAAGCACGGTTGAGAGCGTGACTGCCAAGCAAATTGAAGAGAGTGCAAATACGGTTACCACCGCAGGGGCATTGCAATATTTGCCTAGTGTGCATGTGCGCGAGCGTTATATTGGTGATCGCAACGGCATATTGGTGATGCGTGCAAACAGCGCCATTGCCAGTGCGCAGACCATCGTGTATGCAGACAATTTGCTGCTTTCTAATTTTCTAAATAATAGTTTTAGCACGCCGCCACGCTGGGGCATGGTTTCGCCGAATGAGATTGAGCGCATCGATATTATGTACGGGCCTTTTTCAGCCCTATATCCAGGTAACTCGATGGGCGGCGTGTTGAATATCACCACCCGCATGCCAGATAAATTTGAGGCACATGTGGCTTTGGATGGATTTACGCAACACTTTAAACTTTATGGCGCAGATGACCAATTTAGTGGCGGCCATGGTAGCGCATCTGTGGGTAGTAAATATAATGATTTGTCTTTTTTAATTAATATCGATCATCTCGATAGTTACGGTCAGCCTCAGACGTTTGGTAATGCAGTGCGCAATACTACGGGTGCAGGTAATTTGGCTAATTCCACGTTAGTTACTGGAGGCATTCGCGATACGGATACCATTGGCAACCCGCGTATTATCACCAGTACAACAGGCATAGACCATACCATTCAAGACAACGCGACGATTAAATTGGCCTATGATATTACGCCTACGCTGCAAGCAAAATATAGCTTGGGCTTATGGCAAAACGATTCTGATGGCAGTGTAGATAGTTATCTTAAAACCACCACAGGTCAAAATTTACTGAATACAACTACTGGCGGCGTAACGCGGTTTGTGCGCTTTGCGGGCGACCCTAATTTTTACACCCTTACACCCGCTGCGCCCAGCCATAGCGAAAGCGAGCATTGGATGCATGGCCTTTCGCTAAAATCAGATACTGGCGGTAAATGGG
>JANMYB010000029.1:0-9067 GCA_031381645.1 Methylotenera sp. | reverse complement strand
AGCCAACGACATCACAGCACAAATTAAAAAAGGTGGCGATTTTGCTAAATTAGCCAAAGAAAAATCACTGGATCCGGGCAGCAAAGAAAAAGGCGGCGATTTAGGCTGGTTCTCAGCCGCTGGTATGGTAAAACCCTTTAGTGACGCGGTGACTGCTTTGAAAAAAGGGGACGTTACTGCCACACCTATTCAAACGCAATTTGGCTGGCACGTCATCAAATTAGTAGACTCACGCGCAACGCAAGTCCCAAGTTACGATAAAGTAAAAGATGGTTTAGAGCGCACCTTGCAACAACGTAAACTAGAGAAAATGATGCTGGGTTTAAAAGAAAAAGCCAAAATTGAAGTGCCTGGCGTAACTAAATAAGCATTCTAGGTGCTTTAAAAAAGCCTGCGATTGCAGGCTTTTTTTATTTTGTTAAATTTTAATGTGAAAATATTTTTATTGCGAACCATTATCATTTAGATTATACTAAAGCTCATAGTGACTGATTTCGTAAGGATAAAAAATGTTTGAAACGCTAATGATTGCTTTTCGAGAAGGTTTAGAGGCTTTTTTAATTATCGCCATTACTTTGGCCTACCTTGCTAAAACTGGTGGCGAAAAACTCATTCCATCGGTGCGCCAAGGCTGTTATGTGGCGGTGATTGCCTGTGCAATTTTGGGCATTATGCTGGCTAAAGTTGGTGGACTTACTCCTTTTTGGGAAGGTACTTTAGCTCTTGCGGCCGCATTTTTAGTGATTAGCTGTACCATACACATGCTTAAAATGGGCAAGCATATGAAAAAAGAAATCACTGGCGCCATCGATAAAGCCGTGGCTAATCCTGGCGATGGCGCTAAATTTGCCATATTCGCATTTGTATTACTCATGATAGGTCGCGAAGGCTTAGAAGCCGCCACTATGATTGCATCGCTCGCACAAACAACCGATGGCGTACCTTTAGCCATAGGGGGCATTTTAGGCATTACATTGGCAGGCTTAGTGGCTTGGGCATGGAGCAAATACGGCCATCGCGTTAACCTTGGGCTGTTCTTTCAAGTGACCGCTGTGTTCATGGTGATATTCTCGGTTCAACTACTTATTTACGCGTTTCACGAATATACCGAAACACCAGAACTTAACAATTTAGGTATTATCGATGTGCCATATTGGCATGCCGCTACCGAGGATTGGGGTCCGCAAGGCCGTATTGGTGCATGGATTTCATACAGCTTATTGTTAGTGCCGTTGGCATTTTTAGGTTATAGCTTACTTAAAGATAAAAATACGCCAAAGCTAGCCACGAGCAAATAATCACGCATCGAATTAAAAAGCCACTCCGCATAAACCGAGTGGCTTTTTTACATTCAGCCTTATCAAAATATATATACTAATTTCCCTGTACTTAATTGACAGTGCTTTCTGTTAAAATGCTTACTGCAAAATTAACTTAAAAATCTTTAAACCGCCCATGTCCAATACTCAATCTAGCGCACACTTTTTAAGCCTTCACGGTAGCCCCGCATTATCTGCATTTCGTCTCGAAAAGTTAATCGCCAGCTTAAAAAGATCCGCGCCAGGCATCGCCAATATTCATACAAAATTTGTACATTTTGTATTTAGCGAAACTGTGCTTTCAAGTGCGCAGCAAGATACTTTAAAACAAATTTTAACTTATGGCGCCATTTCTAACGATGCTCTGCAAGCCAATAGCGGCAAGACATCTGGCGATGCAAAAAAGCAACTTTTTTTGGTCATTCCGCGTATTGGCACTATTTCACCGTGGGCTTCACGCGCAACAGACATCGCCAAAAACTGCGGCTTAGCAAATGTATTGCGGTTGGAACGCGGCATTGCCTATTACGTGCAAACCAATAACGGCGCGCCTTTAAGTGATGCTGAAAAAACTGCGCTAAAAGCAGTCATTCACGACCGCATGACGGAAATGGTGTTTGGCGATTTAAACGATGCGCAAAAGCTGTATCACACCGCCACGCCCGCCCCGCTTTGCACCGTAGATATTTTGCAAGGCGGCAAAAAAGCATTAGAAACTGCTAATAGCGAAATGGGTTTGGCGCTTTCGCCAGACGAAGTCGATTATCTGCTGGAAAACTTCACAAAAATCGGCCGCAACCCCACCGATGTAGAACTGATGATGTTTGCACAGGCTAACTCAGAACATTGTCGCCACAAAATTTTTAACGCTGATTGGGTGATTGATGGCGTGGCGCAGGATATTTCACTCTTCGGCATGATACGCAACACGCACAAACTCAACCCTGGCAGCACAGTTGTGGCTTACAACGACAATTCTTCCATTATTGCTGGCCAAAAAACTAAACGTTTTTACCCACAAAATAACGGCGAATACGGGTTTAAAGATGAGGATATGCACTACCTAATGAAAGTGGAAACGCACAATCACCCGACCGCGATTTCACCTTTTGCAGGCGCAGCGACTGGCGCAGGCGGCGAAATTCGCGATGAAGGCGCCACTGGCATAGGCTCTAAACCTAAAGCGGGTTTAACGGGATTTTCGGTATCCAATTTAAACATTCCAAACTTCGCTCAACCATGGGAAGCGGCTTACGGCAAACCTAGCCGCATCGCTACGCCGTTGCAAATTATGCTAGAAGGGCCACTGGGCGGCGCGGCATATAACAACGAATTCGGCCGCCCCAATATCGCAGGTTATTTCCGCACGTTTGAGCTTGAGCATAATGGCGAGGTTCGTGGTTACCATAAACCGATCATGTTAGCGGGCGGCGTGGGTAATATCACAGCCCAACATGCACATAAAAATGCGATTCCCGCAGGTGCAGCGCTTATACAATTAGGCGGCCCTGCCATGTTGATAGGCTTGGGCGGTAGCGCTGCGAGCAGTATGGATACTGGTAGCAACACGGAAAATTTAGACTTTGATTCGGTGCAACGCGGTAATCCAGAGCTGCAACGCCGCGCGCAAGAAGTCATCGACCGTTGTTGGCAATTAGGCGATAAAAATCCTATTTTGAGTATTCACGATGTCGGTGCAGGTGGCATTTCCAATGCGTTCCCAGAACTGGTGAACGATGCCAAGGTCGGTGCAGCTTTTGAATTGCGTGATGTACACAACGAAGAACCTAGCATGAGTCCGCGCGAGCTTTGGAGCAACGAAGCACAAGAACGCTACGTGATGGCGGTGTTGCCAGAAGACTTGCCACAATTTAAAGCAGTATGTGAGCGCGAGCGTTGCCCATTTGCTGTAGTGGGTTACGCGACCGAAGAACGCCATTTAACAGTGACAGACAGTCATTTTGGTAACAAACCTGTCGATATGGATTTGAGCGTACTGCTTGGCAAACCGCCCAAAATGACGCGTGATGTGAAATCTGTATCCAAAGAATTAAGCGCTTTTGACACCAGTAAAATAGACATCAAAGATGCAGTCGCCCGTGTGCTAAAACTGCCGGGTGTAGCCGACAAAACATTCCTCATTACCATTGGCGACCGCAGCGTGACAGGATTAATCGCGCGTGACCAGATGGTAGGGCCGTGGCAAGTCCCAGTTTCTGACGTCGCAGTGACATTGGCAGGTTATGAAACCAATGTCGGCGAGGTCTTTGCGATTGGCGAAAAGGCTCCTCTCGCCCTAATTAACGCACCTGCTAGCGGCCGTATGGCGATAGGTGAAGCCATTACCAACATCGCCGCCGCGCAAATTGACGATATATCAAACTTGAAATTATCCGCTAATTGGATGGCACCTGCTGGTCATACGGGCGAAGATGCGGCACTATTTGCTACCGTAAAAGCCATCGGCATGGAATTATGCCCAGCGTTGGGTATTAGCATTCCTGTAGGTAAAGATTCGATGAGTATGAAAACGATTTGGAATGACGGCGAGCAAGACAAAACCGTGACATCCCCGATTTCATTGGTGATTAGCGCTTTTGCCAACACGCCCGATGCGCGCAAGACTTTAACGCCGCAACTACGCACCGACATTGACTCTAAGTTAATTTTGATTGATTTGGGCAATGGCAAAAACCGCATGGGTGGCAGTAGTTTAGCTCAGGTTTACGGCCAAGTTGGTAACGAAGTGCCTGATATCGATAGCCCAGAACAGCTGAAAACATTTTTTGCCGAAATTCAGTACTTAAATGCTGATAATAAAATACTGGCGTACCACGACCGCAGCGACGGTGGTTTATTTGCAACGCTTTGCGAAATGGCGTTTGCTGGCAGAGCAGGCCTGCAGGCTAATATCCAAGAGCCTTCTGGCGATGCTCTCAGTATATTTTTTAATGAAGAGCTTGGCGCAGTGATTCAAGTACGCACTTCCGATGCAGAGAAAATATTAGCCGATTTGAATCAATCGCTTAGCGCGCAAATCATCGGCGATGTGACGACTAAAAACTACATTGAAATCGCAATAAATGGTAAACATACTTTCAGCGATACGCGTGTTAATTTGCACCGCATGTGGTCAGAAACCACTTATCACATGCAAAGCCTGCGCGATAACCCAGTATGTGCGCAACAAGAATACGACCGCATTCTGAACACCGCTGATGCTGGTTTGCACGCGCACACCACGTTCGACATCAATGAAAACATTGGGGCTCCGTACATCAATAAAGCTCGCCCCAAAATGGCGATTTTGCGTGATCAAGGCGTGAATGGCCAAGTAGAAATGGCCGCTGCCTTTGATCGCGCGGGCTTCGCCACATTCGACGTGCACATGAGCGACATCATTTCCGGTCGAGCTTCACTCAAAGATTTCGCAGGCTTTGTGGCTTGTGGCGGCTTTAGTTATGGCGACGTATTAGGTGCTGGCGAAGGTTGGGCAAAATCAATTTTGTTTAACGCGCGTGCCAATGATGAGTTTAGTAGATTTTTTAATCGCGCCGATTCATTTGCTTTAGGCGTTTGCAATGGTTGCCAAATGATGAGCAATTTGCACAGCATTATTCCTAGTAGCGCGCACTGGCCACACTTCGTTAAAAATAAATCCGAGCAATTTGAAGCGCGCTTAGCCATGGTCGAGGTGTTAGAATCGCCTTCACTGTTTTTTAGTGGTATGGCTGGAAGCCTCATGCCTATTGCCGTTGCACATGGCGAAGGTTTTGCGGAATTTTCTTCGCAATCTGCGGTCAATAGCGTGTTGGAACAAAAGTTGGTGACAATGCGCTTTATTGACAGCACGTCAACGCCTACTGAAGTGTATCCGTTTAATCCTAACGGTTCGCCGCAAGGAATAACGGGGTTAACCACCACAGATGGGCGTTTTAGTATTATGATGCCACATCCAGAAAGGGTATACCGCTCGGTACAGAATTCGTGGTATCCTGACGGTTGGCTGGAAGACGCGCCTTGGATGCGGATGTTCCGAAATGCAAGAAAAACTATCGCTTAATTTGATATTTTATTAACATAAGCACTTAATTAATAAGGAAAAAGTAGCATGAACCTGTTAAAAGTACTATTTGCAGTATTAGCATTGAGTTTTTCGTTAAGCAGCCTCGCGCTAAATGACGAAGAATCGCTTGAGTTTAACGATGCGCTGACCGAGGGCAAGCTAAAAGTTGTAGAAAAATTTGTAAAAGCCGAGCCCGCCTTAGTGAATGAAAAAATCTTTGGTTGGGCGCCTCTGCAAATGGCCACTAATAAAAACGATGCCAAAATGGTGAAGTATTTACTCAGCAAAGGCGCAGAAATTAATTACATACACCCAATTGCTCACCATACCGCATTTCATTTAGCCGCACTTAGTGGAATGACAGACATGATGAAGCTTTTAGCTAGTAGTGGCGCTGATGTTAACATCAAGCTAAAAGGTGATGTTTCGTTAATTCGATATTTCCGTGATGAAAATAATACTGCCATGGTTGAACTTTTAACTAGCTTAGGCGTTAAAGATGACGGCTGTCTAGACGAAAAATGTTTTTAATATAATCACGAAAAAAACATTTAGAATGGTGTTTTATTTGAATCTAAAACACCATGAAGCTTAAAATCTGGTCTATCGCAATCATTTTCATTGCCTCAGTTGGCCTACCACTCATTGGTAATGCGGCTGAGGTTATTATTTCACCAGATACGCTCAGCAATACACCCCACATCCGCACGCTAGCATCCTCGTGCGCAGCCTGCCACGGCACGCAAGGCAATAGCGCAGGCATTACACCTACACTGGCGGGTTTGGATGGGAGCTATTTCACTACACAAATGTTAGCGTTTAAAGATGGTAGCCGCCCGGCCACGGTGATGCAACATCACGCCAAGGGCATTAATGTGGACGAAATTAATTTGCTTGCCAATTACTTTTCGCAACAAAAACGCACCTCTAGTCAGCCGCCCAAAGCACAAACTTTAAAGGTACAAACGCTAAAGACTGACCATGAAAATTAATCGCCGTGACTTTATAAAAACAGCGGGCGCTGCAGGCACATTATTGTTGAGTAGCCATAGTTTTGCGCGCGCCAGTAAACCACCGCTAGGCCGTGTCGTGATTATCGGTGGTGGCTACGCAGGTACCACGGCAGCCAAATATATTCGCATGTGGGGCTTAGGCAATATCGAAGCGGTGGTCATCGAAAAATCCAGTCAATTCGTTTCTTGCCCACTCAGCAATTTGGTGTTGGGCGGCAGTAAAAGCATTCATGATCTTACTTTTGGCTACGATTTAGTCAAAAAAAATCATGGCGTAAAATGGCTGAATGACGAAGTTACTGTGATTGATTCCGCAGCAAAAAAAGTAATCATGAAACGTGGCGAAATTACCTACGATCGCTTGATTATCGCGCCTGGCGTTGATTTTATTTACGACGCGTTTCCAAACTTACAGTCAGCCGAAGCGCAGCAACAAATTCCTCATGCATGGAAAGCGGGTTGGCAAACTGTGAATTTGCGCAAGCAATTAGAAGCAATGCCAGATGGCGGTGTGTTCGTGATGAATGTACCTAAAGCGCCCTACCGCTGCCCGCCTGGACCTTACGAGCGCGTATGCCAAGTCGCAAGTTACTTCAAAACTCACAAACCTACAGCTAAAATTATTGTGCTGGATGCCAACCCAGAAATTGTTTCGAAAAAAGGGTTATTCACCAAAGTTTGGGTGGAAATGTACACGGGTATGATTGATTATCACCCGAACAACGCTATTGTAGAAGTCGACGTGGCAAGCAAAACGGTGACGACAGATTTCGACAAAGTGAAGGCAGATGTGCTGAATATTATTCCGCCGCAACGTGCTGGCAAACCCGCGCAAATGGCTGGCCTGACCGAAAAAGATTACCCTTGGTGCGAGGTGAGTTTTTTAACTTATGAATCTAAACTGTTACCCAATATTCATGTCATCGGCGATAGCGTTTCGGCAGGTTTACCAAAGTCTGCCCACATGGCGACCAGCCAAGCACGCGTTTGCGCCAACGCGATTGTCGCGCTGATGAGCGGCCAAGCGCCTGACCCAGCGCCAGTGTTCGCCAACACTTGCTACAGTTACGTCAACGACAAACAAGCCATGCATGTGGCGAATGTGTACCGTTACGACGAAGGCAAAAAAATCATGGTTTCGGCCGAGGGCGGCGGCGTTTCCGCCAGTCCATCCGAGCAGGAAGGCCAATACGCCAGCGCTTGGGCGACCAATATTTGGTCGGATGTGTTAACTTAAATCTCGCTAAAACCATGTTAGGAACTTTTTTTTATAAACTCAGCACCTATATTCAAGTAGCGTTTTGCAGCCTATCAACCCTCACTTGCGCTAACGCTACCGAGCCACCAAAAAAGCTCAACATTACTGTGCCAGCAGGGTTTGAAATCAATATTTTTACCAAGCTAGACGGAGCACCGCGCATGTTAGCGTTTGATAAAGCAGGTAATTTATTCGTTTCTATGCCTAAAAATAATCAAGTAATCATGCTACCAACAGCCAATAGAGAAGGGCTTGCAGGCGCACCAGTTTTAGTGTCAAATCAACTCAATGCGCCACATGGTTTGGCGTTTGTGGGCGATGATTTACTGGTGGCGAACCAAGATGGCATCGTAAAATTATCGCAAAAAAATGATAAATGGTCTGCTCCGCAGCCTTTTATCCAAGGATTACCCAGCGGCGGTCATACGCTTAAAACTATCAAGGTTGGCGCTGATAATTTTCTCTACATTAACATCGGCTCCAGCTGTAATGTGTGTGTGGAAAATGACCCGACGCGCGCAACCATTTTAAGATATACGCTGGAAGGTAAGCCAGCTGGCAGCTTGGAGGTGGTTGGTCGACACACCAACTTAGCGCCAATTTGGGCAAGTGGCTTACGCAATTCTCAAGGTTTTGCTTGGCACCCAAAAACGGGTAGCATGTTCGCCACAAATAACGGCGCTGACATGCGCTCCTCCACTAAAAACGGAAAAGTAAACGATGAGCTTCCACCCGAACATTTCAACAAAATAGAACCTGGTCAAAATTATGGCTGGCCACATTGCTGGGGGGATAGTGATTTGAAAAGTATGACCGAAGACCCAAACTTTGCCAGCATAGATAGCTTCTGCAAAAATGCCACACCCCCCGCCATCACCTTCACATCGCACTCCACGCCAATTGGTGTGACATTTTTAGATAAGACAAATTTCCCGACCGATTACAAAAATGATGCCATCGTGGCGCTGCACGGCTCATGGAATCGCGAAAAATTAAGTGGATATAAATTAGTACGTGTGAAATTTAATGGCATAACGCCTGTCGAAGTAGTGGACTTTGCCACTGGCTGGCTCAATAATAATGAAGCTTGGGGCAGGCCAGTGGATGTCATCACTGGCCCAGATGGCGCGTTGTACGTATCGGATGACCGTACTGGCAATATTTACCGCATCAGCTACAAAGCAAAATAAAAATAAACGATAACGATGCCAATAAGCAGCCGCTTATTGCAAACCATAAGAAAGCACAGCATGCAAAAATTACTCGCTTCTACCTTCATTGGCTTTATTTTTTGCGGCGCAAGTTTTAGCATAACAGCACAAGCCGAAACCACACCAACAAAATTGCCTGGTAACATTGCCATGCACATTGGCAAAACCCATTACGAGCACCCAGTGCGCCTACTGCACCC
>JANMYB010000023.1:0-21014 GCA_031381645.1 Methylotenera sp. | reverse complement strand
AAAAAAAGTTAAAAAGAATATTGCCGAGGGCATCGCCCACGTGCACGCTTCATTTAACAATACAATTATTACAATCACTGACCGTCAAGGCAATGCGCTTTCATGGGCGACGTCTGGCGGCCAAGGCTTTAAAGGCTCACGCAAGAGTACGCCATTTGCTGCACAGGTTGCGGCAGAGGTAGCAGGTAAAAATGCCCAAGAGTCTGGCGTTAAAAATTTAGAAGTGCGTATTAAAGGTCCAGGCCCAGGCCGAGAATCTGCAGTACGCGCGCTTAATGCGGCTGGTTTCAAAATTACCAGCATTACCGATGTGACGCCAGTGCCACACAATGGCTGCCGTCCTCCCAAAAAACGTCGCATCTAAGAGATTACTGGAGAACTATTTTGGCTAGAAATTTAGACCCTAAATGCCGTCAATGTCGCCGTGAAGGCGAAAAATTATTCTTGAAAGCTGAAAAATGCTTTACGGATAAATGTGCAATCGAAAAGCGCAACTTTCCACCTGGCCAACATGGTCAGCGTCGTAATTCACGCTTATCCGATTACGGTGTGCAGTTGCGTGAAAAACAAAAAGTTCGTCGTATTTACGGCATTTTAGAAGGTCAGTTCCGTAGCTACTACGCTGAAGCTGATCGTCAAAAAGGCATTACTGGCGAAAACCTATTACAATTGCTTGAGTGCCGTTTAGATAACGTTGCGTTCCGCATGGGTTTAGGTGGTTCACGTACAGAAGCCCGTCAAATCGTACGTCATAACAGTATTTTGGTGAATGGTAAGCGCGTTAATATTCCTTCATACCAAGTAAAAGCAGGTGATGTTGTTTCTGTGGCTGAAGCCTCAAAAACACAATTGCGTATTAAAGGCGCGCTTGAAGCGGCCGAACAACGCGGCTTCCCAGCATGGTTAGAAGTAGATGTAAAAGCATTGACTGGTACATTTAAATCAAAACCACAGCGTGATGATTTGCCTTCAACCATTAACGAATCGTTGGTCGTTGAGTTGTATTCTAAGTAATTAGCACTTAGTTAAAACACTCATTCATCCAATTAACGTCAAGGAATTTTATGCAAAACAATCCAACTGAATATTTGAAACCACATGTGGTTGATGTTGAAGTGATTACACCATTGCGTGCTCGCGTAACATTAGAGCCAATGGAGCGTGGTTTTGGTTATACATTAGGCAATGCGCTTCGCCGCGTACTATTGTCATCAATTCCAGGCTTTGCAATTACTGAAGTTAAAATTGATGGCGTGGTACATGAATATTCAACCATTGATGGCGTACAAGAAGATGTTGTTGATATTTTGCTTAACCTTAAAGGTGTGGCATTAAAACTTAACAATAAATCTGAAACAATCTTAACGCTGAACAAATCGTCCGAAGGTGTTGTAACGGCGGGCGACTTTGAAACAGGTCATGATGCTGAGATTGTGAATCCAAACCATGTAATTGCGCACTTAACTAAAGGCGGCAAACTGAATTTAGAAGTTAAGGTTGAAATGGGTCGTGGTTACCAACCTGTACCAGCGCGTCAAAAAGCCAATGAAGACGATCGTATTTTGGGCTTTATTATGGTGGATGCATCATTCAGTCCAATTAACAAAGTGAGCTATCAAGTAGAAAGCGCGCGGGTTGAGCAACGTACTGATTTGGATAAACTAATCATGGACGTCGAAACTAATGGCATCATTGAGCCAGAACAAGCAATTCGTGATGCTGCACGTATTTTGATCGGTCAACTGTCCGTATTTGCTAATTTAGAGGGCTCACCAAGCGAAGTGGAAGTGAAATCTGCACCACAGGTTGATCCAATTCTATTGCGTCC
Organism: Methylotenera sp.; assembly: GCA_031381645.1. Lineage (GTDB taxonomy): Bacteria > Pseudomonadota > Gammaproteobacteria > Burkholderiales > Methylophilaceae > Methylotenera_A. The sequence goes on along the minus strand of JANMYB010000023.1, from coordinate 19,186 downwards.
AGTGGATGATTTGGAATTGACTGTGCGCTCAGCTAACTGCTTAAAAGCAGAGAATATTTTCTACATTGGTGATTTAATCCAACGTAGTGAAAATGAATTATTAAAAGCCCCTAACTTAGGCCGCAAATCTTTGAACGAAATTAAAGATGTATTAGCAACTAAAGGCTTAACTTTGGGCATGAAGCTTGAAAACTGGCCACCTGTTGGTTTAGAAAAAGCTTAATTTTAAAGAACCTTAAGGAATTACTATGCGTCACGGTAATAGCAATCGTAAATTAAACCGCACTAGCAGCCATCGCGCAGCTATGTTTCGAAATATGTCTGTGTCTTTATTGAAGCACGAAATCATTAGAACCACATTGCCAAAAGCAAAAGAGTTGCGTAAATATGCAGAGCCTTTGATTACTTTAGGTAAGGATGCAACTTTGGCCAATCGACGCATCGCGTTTAGCCGCTTACGCGATCGCGACATTGTAGGTAAATTGTTTGGTGAGCTTGGCCCACGCTACAATGCACGTAATGGCGGTTATTTGCGAATTTTAAAATGTGGTTTCCGTAATGGTGACAATGCACCGATGGCGTTAGTTGAGTTGGTAGATCGCCCAGACGCTAGCACTGAAGCCGTTGCCGCAGAGTAGTATTTATGCGTATTTAAAAAAGCCAGCTTTTAGCTGGCTTTTTTATTTATTGATCTTTTAAGAGTTTATGTATATCCGCTGCGTTAAAAGGCCAGTTAAGCTCTGCTTGCGTGTCTTGTCGTTGTAACACAGGGATGCTTAAACTATAGGTATCGAGCAGTTTCTCGTCTTCTGCGATGTCGATGATTTCTAGCGCAATATCTTCGCTGAAATTCATTAAAAGCGAATGCGCTAGTTCGCATAAATGACAGTGTGATGTCGCATATAAAATAATTTGTATCGTCATTCTTAGTATTTTAAACGCTAATTTTCCCGCAAATCACAAAAAAATCATAAAAATAAATCATAATATCGTTTTATGCTGTTTATTCATCAGCAAGGTGAAGCATGTCTGATCTTCAAGAAGCCAAAGAAAGCTTAAGTGAAAGCCTACAGCAGGTGATTTCTCTATTAGAGAAACACAAGCTGGTGGAGAGCCTTGTTCATAAGCAAGACATGCCCATGCATGATTTAGGTAGACAAGATTTAGTTGAGCAGCTTGTACATAAACAAAACCTAGCTGAACTGCAAAAAAAATTAGAGGAACTGCATCCTGCCGATGTTGCGCACATTCTTGAGGCTTTACCGCTTGAAGATCGCTTAAATCTTTGGGAATTGGTTAAAGCTGACAGAGATGGCGATATTCTGCTTGAAGTAAATGATTCTGTGCGGCAAAGCTTAATTGCTGACATGGACTCGAAAGAGTTGTTGGCGGCAGCTGAGCAGCTAGATACAGATGAGCTGGCGGACTTGGCGCCCGACTTACCAAAAGATGTGCTGCAAGACTTGTTAGATAGTTTAGATACACAGAATCGTGAGCGTTTGCAATCTACACTTTCATATCCAGAAAATGCCGTGGGCGCGCTAATGGATTTTGACATTGTCACCATTCGTGAGGATATTTCCATAGAAGTTGCATTGCGATATTTACGCCGCTTGGGCAGTTTGCCAGATTTGACGGACAAGTTATTTGTGGTCGACAGAAATGACATTCTGCAAGGGGTATTGCCATTAAAGCGCATGGTAGTGAATGATTTGGATGCGAATGTAGCGGACGTCATGGCGCCAGATATGGTGACGTTTCATCCAGAAGACATTGCCGATGAAGCAGCGCAAGCATTTGAGCGATATGACCTAGTAACTGCGCCCGTCGTGGATAAAAATAATAAGCTGGTGGGACGCTTAACGGTAGATGAAGTGATGGATTATATTCGTGATGAGTCTGAATCGGACATGCTATCGATGGCGGGTTTGCGCGAAGAGGAAGATTTTTTTGCATCCATTTGGAAGTCAGTCAAAAACCGTTGGGCTTGGCTAGCCATTAATTTGGTGACGGCCATTTTGGCTTCTCGTGTAATCGGCTTATTTGAAGGCTCGATTGAAAAAATTGTTGCATTGGCTGCACTCATGCCAATCGTAGCAGGTATTGGTGGTAACTCGGGCAATCAAACTACCACCATGATTGTACGCGGTTTAGCCTTGGGGCAAATTTCCGCACATAATATGCAGGTTCTTATTAAAAAAGAGCTTGGCGTAGCGCTATTAAATGGCCTGCTGTGGGGCAGTGTGCTTGGCTTAATCGCTTATGCGCTATATAGCAACTATCAACTGGGTTTGGTGATGATGTCTGCCATGACACTTAATTTGCTACTAGCGGCTGTGATGGGTGTGATGATTCCGTTGCAGATGCATAAATCTGGCCGTGACCCAGCCGTAGGCACTAGTGTATTGATTACAGCAGTGACAGATAGTGGTGGTTTTTTCATCTTTTTAGGTTTGGCAACAATATTCTTACTATAGTATGAACAACGAACTTCAACTGATTTGGCAAGAGTTGCAGGCTGACATAACTACACCAGCCGTGCTGTGGCAATTGGCGATTATTGTTGCTGCTGTTGTCGCCGCATGGCTGATTAACGGCGCACTGCGTAATTACGTAATGGCAAAAGCCCCAGAGCACTGGAAACTGGCGATTGGTAGCATCAATCGCGTATTGTTTCCATTGTCTTCGCTAGTGTTTGTGCTGTTTAGCCAACTCATATTGTCCAGTTGGCAGCATACAGGCCTGCTACGGCTTGCAGGTCGATTGTTGCTTGCAATGGCGGCGATTCGTTTAATTGTGTATTTGCTACGCTATTTGTTCTCACCAGGTGGTTGGCTAAAAGCGCTCGAGAGTGTAATTGCTTGGGGAGTTTGGGGCGCATTGGCCTTGCATCTTACTGGTTTGTTGCCGCAGCTATTGCAAGGCATGGAGGATATGCGCTTCAACATTGGCAAAAATCCCGTTAATTTGTTGCTGGTACTCCAGGCACTACTTACTGTTGTGGTGACCATTTTTATTGCGCTTTGGTTAAGCCGTGTATTAGAAAATAAACTGATGCGCGCAGAGCAGGTGAATGTTAATTTGCGTGTTGTGCTTGGCAAAATACTGCGCATCATGTTGCTATTCATCGCCACGCTAATTGCTTTATCTGCAGTTGGCTTAGATATTACTTTGCTCTCAGTATTTGGAGGCGCGCTCGGTGTGGGTCTAGGCTTTGGTTTGCAGCGCATCGCCAGCAATTACGTGAGCGGATTTATTATTTTGCTAGATAAATCTATGCAAATTGGTGACGTGATTTCGGTAGATAAGCATTATGGCATGGTGAGCGACATGCGCTCGCGCTATATGGTGCTTAGCAAGCCTGATGGTACGCATGTGATTATCCCAAACGAATCTCTGATTACTACAGCAGTTGTGAATCATTCACTCACTGAGCACAAAGGTCGCGTGCAAGTCGAGGTAGCCATAAGTGTAGATAGCCCACTCGAGCTAGCTTTGCAGTTGCTACAAGATATTAGTAAACAACATTCGCGCGTACTACTAACGCCTGCGCCAGTAGCGCGAATTAAAGGCTTTGGCGAGCATGGCGTAGAGCTTAGCCTTACTGTATGGGTTTCAGACCCTGAGCATGGTGTATTAAGCTTGCAATCGGCATTGTTTATGGACACTTGGAAAGTGTTTAAGAAAAACAAAATTAGCTTTGTCAAAACAGAGACGAAGCTAGATCAGCAGTGAGTTTTAAGCAATAAAAAACCCGCAATTGCGGGTTTTTTAAAACAAAAATTACTTCAACCTAGTTTTACTTTAACCTAATTTATTTCAATTTGGTTTCTTTGTAAATCACGTGTTTACGTGCCACTGGATCAAATTTTTTTATTTCCATTTTTTCTGGCATAGTGCGTTTGTTTTTAGTGGTGGTATAAAAGTGGCCTGTACCAGCACTTGATTCTAATTTAATTTTTTCGCGCATCTCAAGTGCTCCTAGATTTTCTGACCAGCGGCGCGCATTTCTGCAAGCACAGCATCAATACCGTTTTTGTCGATAGTGCGTAATGCGTTATTAGTAATGCGCATACTCACCCAGCGATTTTCAGACTCAACCCAAAATTTACGGTTTTGTAAATTTGGTAGAAAACGGCGTTTTGTTTTATTTTGTGCGTGAGAAACATTGTTACCCACCATTGGCTTTTTGCCAGTTACCATACATACGCGTGCCATGGTTATCCCCAATTACTTTGCTTTTTACGAAAGACCGCAATTATAGACCGAAAACGAAGTTTATTTCAACCTAAATATCGGATTTTTCTAGTGTTTTAATTACTTATTAATGTTTCCCAGTACTGCCAAACCCGCCATCGCCGCGTTCACTCACGGCAAACTCGTCCACAATATGAAAATCTGCCTGCACAACAGGCACAATCACTAATTGTGCAATGCGCTCCATCGGGTTAAGCAAAAATGCCTCTTTGCTACGATTCCAGCAAGAAACTAATAATTGCCCTTGATAATCCGAATCAATTAACCCTACCAAATTGCCTAACACAATGCCGTGCTTATGACCCAAACCAGAGCGCGGTAAAATCAGTGCGGCGTAGTAAGCATTATCAATGTGAATCGCCATGCCAGTCGGAATCATCACCGTTTCACCTGGTTGAATGGTCTGCGTGTGCTCGATGCAGGCTCGCAGATCAAGTCCTGCAGAGCCTGTCGTGGCGTAAGCAGGCATCATGTGATGCAAGCGATTATCAAGAATTTTTAAATCGACTGTGATAGACATTTTGTTAACTTTAAATTGGTTATACAGAAGGTGTCATTAAACACTAAATAGCCTTGAAAATCACTATGCGGATTGGTTTAGACGTTAAACATTTTTAAATAAGCTATTATTTAATGTAAAAAAAATTAGCCTGCAACCCGCATGAACGTTGGGTTACAGGACAGTGAAAAAATAAACGTGTTCTACAGCATGCTTGCTATGTGCTGACAAAGTAACTTGGCGACCTCAGTTTTTGGTGCACGCGGTATAGGGTGGGCACCGTTTTTATCCAGCAAAGTCACACTATTTTCGTCGCTACCCATTGCGTCAGTTATCAGATTGGCGACGATTAAGGGCAATTTTTTTGCCTTTCGTTTGGCTTCAGCGTATTCCAATAAATTTTCACTTTCTGCCGCAAATCCCACGCAGAATGGTGCGTTTGGTAAACTGGCGACTTCTGCCAAAATATCTTTGTTTGGCGTCAGAGCCAAGTTGCGTGACGATGTACTTTTTTTGATTTTTTGCGCGCTTGGTTCCGCTGGCGAATAGTCGGCTACTGCGGCTACACCAATAAAAATATCCTGCTTTGCTACATTGGCCATCACCGCTTGGTACATAGATTCTGCGTTTTTAGCACTTATATTTTTTACGCTTTTTGGCACATCAAGTGAAGTTGCTCCACTCACCAAGGTCACCTGTGCACCCATGTCTGAAGCGGCTTGCGCGATGGCATAACCCATCTTTCCGCTACTTAAATTAGTAATCGCACGCACTGGGTCTATCATCTCGAGTGTCGCACCAGCAGTAATTAGAATGCGCTTGCCAGCCAGTAATTTGGGGGTAAAGTGCGCGTTGATTAGCGATAGTAAATCTTCTGCTTCCAGCATACGGCCAAGGCCGATTTCACCACAGGCTTGGTCGCCGCTATCAGGGCCTAATATAGCAATATTATCTTTTTTAAGCTGCTCAATATTGCGCTGAGTGGCGGGGTTTTCCCACATTTGTTTGTTCATCGCAGGCGCGACTAACAGCGGACAATCTCTTGCTAAACAAAGCGTAGAAAGTAAATCATCGGCGCGACCATGCACGAGTTTTGCGATAAACTCTGCTGAAGCAGGGGCGATTAAAATTACATCTGCTTCGCGGCTTAGCTCGATGTGCGGCATGCCATTATCAATGCTGCTGTCCCACATGCCAATAAACACAGGCTTTCCAGACAATGCCTGCATGGTCACGGGCGTGATAAATTTGGTGGCGCTTTCAGTCATCACAACGGTGACATCGATATTGGCTTTCACCAGCAGGCGCACCAATTCTGCAGATTTATACGCCGCAATGCCGCCGGTGATGCCTAGCACTAATGATTTGTTTTTTTGCATTTTCACCATCATTTATGTAATGCTGTCATTTTAATATGAAAACCGAGTAAAACGGCTTAAAACCTATGTGGCGCATCTTAAGAATCAGCATTTTATTGCTCATTTTGGCAACAGTTGCTCAGCAAACTTTTCTCGAAACAGCCGATTTAGATTGGAAAGATAATTTTTATGTCGCCGTTTACCCTTTGAATGCTGATGGAAGTGATGAAGTGGCAGATTATATTAAAACGCTTGCTCGTGATGATTTTGAGCTGATGGCGGAGTACTTTGCCAAGGAGGGCGTGCGTTATAACTTGGGCATGCGCCGACCTGTAGAGGTACAGTTAGGCGAAGTGGTGACCGAAATTCCACCTGCACCACCAAGCGATGGTAGCATACTGAGCGCCATGCTTTGGAGTTTAAAGTTTAGATTATTTGCATTTAATAACAGCCCAAAAGTAAATGTGAAGCCCGATATTCGACTGTATTTGCTTTACCACAACCCCATCACCAGTCCAGCATTGACGCACTCCACAGCGCTTAACAAAGGTCGTATTGGGCGCGTGAATTTGTTTGGCGAAAAAAGTTATACTAAGCAAAATTTGGTGATTTTGGCGCACGAACTTTTGCATACGCTGACTGCGACTGATAAATATGATTTAGAAACTACTTTGCCAATTTACCCCGATGGTTTTGCTGAGCCAGAAAAATCGCCACGTTATCCGCAAGATTTTGCTGAGTTGATGGGCGGGCGGGTGCCGATTAGCGAAAATAAAGCAGATATACCGAAAAGTTTGGCGCAAACGCTGATAGGCGAAAAGACCGCGCGAGAAATTGGCTGGGTCAAGTGACGCCATCACCCTGAACTTGATTCAGGGTCTGTTTGGATTTAACAAGATTGCCGGGCAAGCCTGCAATGACAGTTTACTTAAAGGAAGAACACAAATGGCGATAACCGACTGGCCTGCCGCCGAACGTCCACGTGAGAAGTTAATAGAACTTGGTGCCGAAGCATTATCTGATGCCGAGTTATTGGTCATTTTTTTACGGGTTGGCGTGGTGGGTAAAAGCGCGGTGGATTTAGCGCGTGATTTACTTAACAAATTTGGTAGCTTAAACGGTATTTTTGCAGCGACAGAAAATGAGCTTAGCCAAGTGCATGGCATTGGCAGCAGCAAATACGTGCAGTTGCAGGCGATATTTGAAATGAGCCGCCGCGCGCTAAGTGAGCAATTGCAACAACGCGATGTGTTGGCTTCGCCCCAAGCGGTGCGCGATTACTTGGTGCTTAAGTTGGGCAGTTATACAAAAGAGGTATTTTTGGTGCTGTTTTTAGATACGCAAAACCGCTTATTGGCGACTGAGGAAATGTTTAGCGGCAGTCTTACCGAAACCAGCGTGTATCCGCGCGAAATTGTTAAACGCGTTTTGCATCACAACGCTGCTGCAGTGATTTTTGCGCATAATCATCCCACTGGCAATGTCAAACAAAGCCAAGCTGACGAGCTACTGACCAGGCAGTTGCAACAAGCGCTAGCGTTAATTGATGTGAAAGTGCTAGATCACTTTGTCGTGGCGGGGAATCAAACCTTATCATTTTCGGAAAAAGGCTTAATATAGCCACAGAACACTACGATAGAAAAAATATGCTCCAGAAGCCAATACCCATACGCCCTACAGAGTATGCTATTGAATACTGTTGAAGTAAAACCAAGGCACTGCGCGATTATGCGCCGCATTGACTACCACTACTTGCCCCACTTTTACTTCAAGGGGTGCATCAAATAAATATGCACATTGCTGCCAATTAGATACTTTGGTGGTTTGTGAGGGGTGGTTTTCAAACATGACTTTATTGTCGCCATTCATATCTAGTTGCATCCATTGCACCAAGCCATAACAGATACCAGCCGTTTTGACGGTAATTTCCAGCGTTTTGGTTTGCGCGGGAAAGTAGCTATCGCCTTCAAAGTTAAAGTCAAACGCGGCAACACCGTCGCTTAATAGTTGAATGTCTAAATCGTTTCTGGCAATCATGCGTTTTTTAGAGACGATGCGGTTAAAGCTTTGTAAATTCAATCCAAACGCGTTATCTACCAATAAGTTGCGGCGGATGTCCTCGCCTGTAAATAACCCCACCATGATATTGCCTGCGGCAGGGATGACTTTGCCATTGGGTTTAAGCAGGCGCTGTTTCGCGTCTTCCAGACTTGGCAACACGTACTCACCCAGCATTTCGCTGGAGAATATTTCTGACACCAAAATATCGGCTTTGGCGTCAATATCACCGCCAATTTCTATCTCAGTCGATTTTTTAGCGATGACGTTGATGTTGCCAAAGCCATTGTCCGCAATAATCTGCTGCGCTGTGAGTGCAATCAGTGGCACAGTTTCACATGTTGTGACGTGCTTCGCGCCCAGCTTAGCCGCCATCATGGCCAGTAAGCCAGAGCCTGTGCCAATTTCAAATATGGTAGATTCAGACGTAATGACTGCTTTAAGTGCATCAAAATAGACTTGGTTGCGATGCTGCTCATTCATCATTGGCACGTGCCACTCTGGCACCACGCGGCTAAGCGCTAAATAAGCGCCTTGTTGTGCGGCAACGTTGGTGGGTTTTATCGCTAGCACTTGGCGATAATAGCTAAGTGCCTCATCTGGCACGGCCATTTCTTTAAGTAGGGCGTCTAAATTGGCAAATGCTTCAGCCGAGTTTGGTGTAAGTGTTAGCGCAGCTATAAAGCTTTGTGCTGATGCGTGCAAATCACCTTGTACTTTTAGCACCACACCCAAGTTGCTGTGCACCTCAGCATAGTTGGGGCGCAATGCCAATGCTTTGCGATAGCAGTCGGCGGCTTCGTTGAGGTTATCTATTTCTTGGTAAGTAGCACCCAAATTCACGTAGGCTTCTACATAGTTAGGGTTTTCAGTTAATGATTGCTTCATTAGTTGCACTGCGGTTTTAAAATCACCTTTCTGTTTGGCGATTAAGCCCAGTAAATGCAAGGCATCTGGCTGCTTGGGCAAGGTGCGAAGCACTTGTTTGTATAATGCCTCAGCTTGCATTAAATTACCCGTTTGATGTTGCGCCATGGCGCTTTGCAAGGCCTGCTGCGGAGAAAATTGCGGTGAATGGTTCGGTTGGATTGGTACAACGCCAGCTTGTTCGCAACATTGTTTATATTTTTTGCCACTGCCACACGGGCAAGGGTCGTTTCTACCGATTTTAGCTACCATGATTTTTTTTGCAACTAAGTCTTAGCTGATGATTGAATCCTAATATTGTAGCAAAATTAAACTCTATTATTCGCTAAATTACCTAGGGCTGATTTATACTTGCTGAATCAATTTTTGATGGTATAAATGGTGCATAAAAATCTCAAATTAATCATTTGGTTTGCAATCGCTCTGCTAGGCGCATTTGCCTTAAGTACTATCGCGCTAAGCCGTGGCGAGAGCATCAACGTGCTTTGGATAATTACTGCAGCAGCGTGCATTTACGCCATTGCGTACCGTTTTTATGCGGCGTGGATTGCGGCCAAAGTATTGGTGATTGACGAAACGCGCGCTACGCCCGCTGAAAGGTTAGACAATGGCCGCGATTACATGCCCACAAATAAATGGGTGGTATTTGGCCACCATTTTGCGGCGATTGCAGGGCCGGGGCCGTTAGTAGGGCCAACACTTGCGGCGCAATTTGGCTATTTGCCAGGCACGCTATGGATACTAATCGGCGCTGTGCTGGGCGGCGCGGTACAAGATATGGTGACGCTGTTTTTCTCCACCCGCAGAAACGGCAGAAGTTTAGGCCAAATGGCGCGCGACGAAATAGGTGTGATTGGCGGCACTGCTGCGCTGATAGGTACGTTTTTAATTATGATTATCCTCATCGCCGTGCTGGGCTTAGTGGTTGTAAACGCCATGAAACACAGTCCGTGGGCGACTTCAACGGTTGCAGCAACGATTCCGATTGCAATGATTATTGGCATTTACATGCGTTATATTCGACCTGGGCGTGTATTAGAGGCCTCGGCCATTGGCGTGGTTCTGTTATTACTCTCTGTTTTCGCAGGTGGTTGGATAGATCATCACGAAACCTTACGAGTATTTTTCGACCACGATGGCTTGCCACTGGCTTTTGCGATTATTGTGTATGGCTTTGCGGCGGCGGTGTTGCCCGTGTGGTTGCTACTCGCGCCACGCGATTATTTAAGCACTTACATGAAGCTTGGTACGATTATTTTACTGGCAGTGGCAATTATTATTTTGCGGCCTGATATTCACATGCCAGCTATCACGCAATTTACCGATGGGTCAGGGCCAATTTTCGGCGGCAAGCTATTTCCGTTTGTATTTATCACTATAGCCTGTGGCGCAATTTCTGGTTTTCATGCCTTAATTGCATCTGGTACGACACCCAAATTGTTAGCAAACGAGCGCGATATTCGCATGATTGGTTACGGCGCGATGTTACTAGAATCTTTCGTCGCAATTATGGCGATGATTGCCGCCACCGTGCTAGAGCCAGGTGTCTTTTTTGCCATTAACAGTCCCGCTGGCGTGGTGGGTAAAGATGCGATTGATGCTGTGGCTAAAATCAACAGTTGGGGTTATGCGGTCACGGTAGAACAGATGAATCAACTCGCCAAAGACATGGGCGAGAGTAGCCTGTTTGCACGCACAGGCGGCGCGCCAAGCTTAGCGGTGGGCATGGCCAGCATCTTTGGCAATGCGTTTGGTAAAGGCATGTTGGCACTTTGGTATCACTTTGCCATTATGTTTGAGGCGATTTTTATCCTCACAACTTTGGATGCAGGCACGCGCGTCGGTCGTTTTATGTTGCAAGACATGCTGGGTAATTTTAATAAAAAACTCGGTGAAACTTCTTACATGCCATCTGTCATCCTCACTAGCGCCATCGTGGTAGCGGGTTGGGGCTACTTTTTATATATTGGCGTGATAGATCCAAACGGCGGTGTGAATATATTGTGGCCACTATTTGGCATCGCCAATCAAATGCTAGCGGCGATTGCTTTGTGCGTTGCCACCGCCATTTTAGTGAAGTCTGGTAAATTAAAATATGCTTGGGTCACCGCGCTACCATTGGCCTGGCTGGTTACGATTACCACCACGGCGGCATATCAAAAAATATTTTCGGATGATATTCGGGTTGGTTTCTTTGCCGCGGCAAACGATTTAAGCGCGAAATTGGCTGCGGGAGTATTGCCTGCAGACAAGGCTAGCATTGCCCCGCAGCTGATATTCAATCAACATTTGGATGCCTATTTGACCCTATTTTTTGTTGCGGTGTTATGGATTGTGATTATTGACATGTTAATCATTTGCAAGCATGCCCTGCAAGGCTTGCGGATATTGCCTCTCAGCGATACTGAATATGTTAAAACAAGCATGTAAAAACAGCGCTTTAATATGCTAAATTTGACTAAAATGGGACATTTTTTACTGCATAGTTGGCGCGGGGTGCGCCAATTGTCGGGCGATGACGCTTACGAGCAGTATTTAAAATATCATGCAGAGTTTCATGCGTGTACCATAGATGCGATGCCAGCGTTAAGTCGCAAGGAGTTTTTTAAGCTTTGGCAAGACAGCCAATGGCAAGGTGTGAATCGATGCTGTTAAAAAATCCACATAAAGACAAAATTTTTAGCGATGAAGATTTAAATCGCATTATTGAAATGGGCTGGGAAGACAGAACTGCTTTTGAAGCGATTGAAGCGCAATTTGGACTCAATCAAGATGGCGTAATTAAAATAATGCGTGCCAATTTAACGCTGAGTGCTTTTAAGTTATGGCGCGAACGCACACACGGCCAAACCACAAAACACTTAAAACTTCGCGGGAATGACGTGAGCCGTCATCAATCAAAACAACATAACAAAATTCACAAATAGTGTTTACTGTTGCTGATAAATTCGGTCAATCTGCATCTCATCGTTGCTTGCGGGTGCATCAACATCATACTCTGAGTTAGAGGAGTCAACTGTTGCTAAGTTGATTTTAGTCGGCTGATATTCCGCAATAATATAATTAAATTGCGGCTCTTTTTTAAAAATTTTATCAAATAAGTTTTTCATATTAATTTCACCTTAAAAATTTGACTACGCTTATTAATATGCAATGCGCATGCCAGCTTTATGAGTGATAAATATTTTTATAACTATTTGATTTTTATAGTATTAATTTTTTAAATTAACCTGCTACAAAAACTCGAGTGATGAACAATTATTCAATATGTTGGAATTTCGACTTCAATTGAATTTATTTTTATGGGCGGCAAGCCACATCCAAACGCCAATCAAAATCATTGGCAAGCTTAACCATTGACCCATACTAAAGCTTAGTTGTAATAATCCTAAATGCTCGTCAGGCTGGCGGGTAAATTCCACCAAAAATCTAAAACTGCCGTAGCCGATTAAAAATAGCGCAGAGACAGCGCCAATTGGCCTTTCTTTGTGTGAAAACCACCACAAAATGAAAAAAAGTATGATGCCTTCCAGTGCAAATTCATACAGTTGTGAAGGGTGACGAGTAATATTGTCCACTTGCGGGAAAATCATGCCGAAATTCGAATTTGTGGCACGCCCCCATAATTCACCATTAATAAAGTTACCCATGCGACCTGCCCCCAAGCCAATAGGCACAAGCGGTGCAACGAAATCCATAATTTTTAGCCAAGGCTGATTATGCTTTTTGTTGAATAAAAACATGGCAATTAAAACGCCTAAAAATCCGCCGTGAAAACTCATGCCCCCTTGCCAAATTTTAAAAATATCCAGCGGATGTTGCATAAAACTGCTCAATTGGTAAAACAAAATATAGCCGATTCTGCCACCTAAAATCACGCCCAAAGCGCCGTAAAATAAGGCGTCATCGAGCATTTGTGTGTTCCAGCTAAACCAAGTTTTATACTTAATTTGATATTTGCCCAAGGCTAAAAAAGCTAAAAAACCTAATAAATACATTAACCCATACCAATGGATGCCAAAGGAACCAATATGCACTGCGATGGGGTCAAATTGTGGGTGTATAAAAATATTGTTTTGCATATTTAGGTTTAAGATTACTGTAAAATAGCATTATACGTATTAATTAATTTGTTTATGAGGTTATAGATGCCGGTTTATCGTTCTCGCACCACCACCCACGGCCGCAATATGGCGGGTGCCCGCGCACTTTGGCGCGCTACGGGTATGAAAGACGGTGATTTTGAGAAACCCATTATTGCGATTTCTAACTCGTTCACGCAATTTGTGCCAGGCCATGTGCATTTAAAAGATCTCGGCCAACTGGTCGCGCGCGAAATTGAGCGTGCTGGCGGTGTAGCGAAGGAATTCAACACTATAGCAGTGGATGACGGCATTGCCATGGGCCACAGCGGTATGTTGTATAGTTTGCCTAGCCGCGATTTGATTGCCGACTCGGTCGAGTATATGGTGAACGCGCATTGTGCCGATGCGCTGGTGTGCATCTCTAATTGCGACAAAATCACACCGGGCATGTTGATTGCGGCTTTACGTTTGAATATTCCCGTGGTGTTCGTTTCTGGCGGGCCGATGGAAGCGGGCAAAGTCAATTGGGGCGGCAACACGCATAAGCTGGATTTGGTAGATGCCATGGTAGCAGCTGCAGACAGCAAAGTTTCAGATGCTGAGTCAGATGCAATTGAGCGTTCTGCTTGTCCAACTTGCGGTTCGTGTTCAGGCATGTTTACCGCCAATTCAATGAATTGTTTAACCGAAGCGCTTGGGTTAAGCTTGCCTGGTAATGGCTCTACGCTTGCTACGCATGGTGCTCGTAAAGAGCTGTTCTTAAAGGCTGGCCGCTTAATTGTGGAGTTAGCAAAACGCCATTACGAGCAGGATGATTATTCAGTTTTGCCACGCAGTATTGCCAACATGAAAGCGTTTGAGAACGCCATGGCATTAGATGTGTCGATGGGTGGCTCAACCAATACCGTATTACATTTGTTGGCAGCTGCACATGAAGCTGAGCTGGATTTTACGATGGCGGATATCGATAAAATCTCACGCGAAGTACCTTGCTTGAGTAAAGTGGCGCCTGCAACGGCTAAATACCATATGGAAGATGTACACCGCGCAGGTGGTGTGATGGGTATTTTGGGAGAATTAGATAGAGCGGGTCTAATTAATTGCGACATTCCTACTGTACACAGTGCCAGCATGGGCGAAGCTTTGGCCAAATGGGACATTAAAGTAACGCAAGATGAAGACGTGAAAAAATTCTACCGTGCAGCGCCAGGTGGTATTTCGACTACCATCGCGTTTAGTCAAAGCATGTTGTATCCGACTTTAGATGACGACAGAGCTGAAGGTTGCATCCGCGACAAAGCACACGCCTATTCGCAAGATGGCGGCCTGGCGGTGTTGTACGGTAATATTGCGCTTGATGGTTGTATTGTCAAAACTGCGGGTGTAGATGAAAGTATATTAAAATTTACTGGTCGCGCGCGCATTTTTGAAAGCCAAGACGCTACAGTTGAGGCGATTCTTGCCGATAAGATAGTAGCTGGAGATGTGGTGGTGATTCGCTACGAAGGGCCGCGCGGCGGGCCAGGTATGCAAGAAATGCTGTATCCAACTTCATATTTGAAGTCTAAAGATTTAGGTAAGGTGTGCGCGCTATTTACTGATGGGCGTTTTTCGGGTGGAACATCTGGTTTAAGTATCGGCCATGCTTCACCAGAGGCTGCAGAGGGCGGTGCAATTGGCTTGGTGGAAGAGGGTGACACGATTGAAATTGATATTCCAAATCGTACCATTCATTTAGCGATTAGCGACGAAGAAATGTCGCATAGACGCGCAAAAATGGAAGCCAAAGGCAAAATGGCTTGGAAGCCATTAAATCGCGAGCGGTATGTATCACCTGCTTTACGTGCTTACGCAGCAATGAGCACCAGCGCGTCTCGTGGCGCGGTGCGTGATGTCTCACAGATAGAAAAATAGCAAATCGAAAGTACTTTATAAAGAGGCAAATGATGCAAGCAAATATTTTAAAAGTTTACAACAAAGTGGATGCTGAGCCTGCAGGGGATGTGCGCTTTGTGACAGATGAAAATGGCTTGGAGTATATTGAAATTGACAATCATTTCGCCCATGTAAAACTGGCGCTACAAGGCGCACATGTGATGCATTGGCAACCAAAGTTTACAGCCGAACCAGTATTGTGGCTTTCTAGTGCTGCGCGCTATACGCAAGGCCGCTCTATTCGTGGCGGCGTGCCAGTCTGCTGGCCTTGGTTTGGTGCGCATCCGACTGATAGTAGCTATTGCCCGCATGGTTTTGCGCGCGTGATCCCGTGGAAATTAATGAAAAGCAATCGATTAGTAAATGGTGCGACCCGTTTGTTGCTGGAAATGACAGAAACCGAAGTCACTAAAAAACAGCTATCTTATCCTTACAAATTCACGCTAGAAATTACAGTGAGCAATAGCCTGCGATTGGAAATGACGACAACCAATCTAGCCAACCATCCTTTTATGATAGGCGAGGCTTTTCATACCTATTTTAATGTGAGTGATGTGAGAAATACCCAAATTACGGGCTTGGAAAATTTAGTTTATGCTGATAAAGTTGCTGGCTATTTACGCAATGTGCAACATGGCCCATTGCAATTTGATGGTGAATTTGACCGTGTATATCTTAACAGTGGTGAAGATTGCGTGATTCGAGATAGCGGTTATGGTCGTGCAATTAGGGTCACAAAATCGGGCAGTAATACCACCGTGATATGGTCGCCTGGGGCAGAAAAAGCCGCACAAATGGGCGATATGGGTACTGCAGACGAATGGCGAAAAATGCTCTGTGTAGAATCAGCCAATGCTATGGAAAATAGCGTGACAATTTTCCCTAATCAAACGCATAAAATGGTGACAGCATATTCTTTAGAGTCGCTTTAATTAATGACAAACAAGCTCGCCAAGAATAAACTGGCGACCGAGACCAGTCCATACTTACTGCAGCACGCTGAAAACCCCGTAGAATGGTATCCGTGGGGAGAGCAGGCGCTCACTTTAGCGCGTGAGTTGGATAAGCCGATTCTGCTTTCAATTGGTTATTCGGCTTGTCATTGGTGCCATGTTATGGCGCATGAATCGTTTGAAGATGCGGACGTGGCAGCGATTATGAATGCGCATTTTATCAACATAAAAGTGGATCGCGAAGAGCGGCCTGATATTGATCAGATTTACCAAGCTGCGCATAGTATGTTGAGTAACAAAAGCGGTGGCTGGCCGCTGACGGCATTTTTAACACCGAATCAAGAGCCATATTTTACGGGGACGTATTTTCCGAAATCTGCTAAATATCAATTGCTAGGTTTTGCCGATTTAATCCCGCGTGTGGCGGCTTTTTATCATGAGCGCAAAGATGAATTGGCGGTGCAAAACAGCCAGTTGGCTGATGCGCTGAAACGCACTATTCCTGCACCTGTCAGCACCTTAAGCACTTCAGAAAACACCTTGAAGTTGGCATTTACTTCGCTCGAAAGCAGCTTTGATTTTGAACATGGCGGATTCGGTTTTGCGCCAAAATTTCCTAATCCTGCGGATATTACCTTGTTGTTGCATCAAGCTAAAGTCGGTAATAAACAAGCCGAAGCGATGGCTTTACAGATGTTATCGGCGATGACCAATGGTGGCATTTATGATCAATTGGGTGGCGGTTTTTGCCGATATTCGGTAGACGAAAAATGGAATATCCCACATTTTGAAAAGATGCTGTATGACAATGGACAGCTATTGTTTTTATATACCGATGCTTGGCAAATAAGTAAAGATGCGCGTTATAGCCAAGTTATCGAAGAGACAGTCACTTGGTTGCAACGCGAAATGCGCGATAAAAATGGCGCGTTTTATTCGTCGCTAGATGCCGATTCACCGACTTTGGATTCAACAGGTGCGCACGGACACTCAGAAGAAGGCGCGTTTTATGTGTGGCAATCCGATGAAGTAAAAGCGCTACTAACGCCAGAAGAGTTTGTGGTTGCAACTTCTTGCTTGGGTTTTGATAGAGCGCCGAATTTTGAGGGGGTAGCCTATCATCCCTATTTGGTGAGGCTTCCAGAGCATGCTGAATTAGAACTTTTTAAAAGTGCGCAAGTAAAATTATTTACTGCACGTGAAAAACGACCGCGCCCAGGGCGTGATGATAAAATTCTCACAAGCTGGAATGCGCTCGCCATTAAAGGCTTGGCGCGGGCAGGGTGCGTTTTTAATCGCCCAGATTGGGTAAAACTAGCGCAAGATGCGGTGGATTTTATCCGCGAAAAACTATGGGTAAACGAGCAATTGTTAGCGACTTGCAAAGATGACGACAATGGTAGTTATCATGCGCATTTAAACGCCTATTTGGATGATTATGCATTTTTGCTAGACGCCCTGATTGAGTGCTTGCAAGCCAACTACCGCGCGGTTGATTTAAGTTTTGCAGAGGATTTAGCAGAGGCTTTGCTGGAAAATTTCGAAAGTGAGGGTGGCGGGTTTTACTTTACTAGCCATAGCCACGAAACGCTGATTCATCGCCCCAAACAAGGTTACGACAATGCCACGCCGAATGGCAATGGTATTGCGGCGGTGGCTTTGCAAAAATTAGGGCATATACTGGGCGAGCCGCGCTATTTGCAAGCGGCCGAGCGTACATTAAAGGCTTTTGATAGCACTATGGCGAGCAATTCTGCCGCCTGCGCGACCTTGTGTCATGCTTTAACCGAATTTTTAATGCCGCCAACCATAGTGATTATTCGTGGCAAAGCCAAACAATTAGAAACTTGGCGCGATGCCATTCATCAAACTTACTATCCACAACATTTATTTCTCTATTTGGATGAAAATACGTTAGATTTACCGTCAACTTTGCAAAGAGAATTGTCATTAGATGTCAACGTTTGGGTGTGTAAAGGCGTTGTTTGCGAGCCAAGTGCGAATGATTTGCAGACCTTGCTTAAAAGTCTATAGCAAAAGCCTAGAAAGGCTATTGTTAAATTTTAAATTTTAGGTATGATGCAGGTTGCAGAAAATTGCAGTTTTTTTAAAAGAATTCAAGGAGATAGCATGAAAGTTTTATTATCAATGATTGCGGTAGCCGCCATGTTGTTGGCTGGTCAAGCCAATGCGTCACAAGCATTAGCACAAAAAAGTGGTTGTTTAGCTTGCCATGGTGTGGACAAAAAAGTATTGGGCCCATCTTTTAAAGATGTAGCTGCTAAATACAAAGGTGACAAAAGCGCTGAAGGTAAACTAGTCGCTAAAGTTAAAGCTGGTGGTAGCGGCGTTTGGGGTCCTATGCCAATGCCAGCAAATAGCCCACAAGTGAAAGACGAAGATATCAAATCTATCGTCCAGTGGGTTTTGTCACTATAGTTTAAGTGATAAATGTAAAAAAGCCAGCTCAAATAGCTGGCTTTTTTATTGGCTATTGTTTGAATTAATTAACGACTAAGTTTGCTATGTTTGAATGAATAAGCGAAATAAAACACGACGCCAATCACAACCCACCATAAAAAGCGCTCCCAAGTTGAGCTTGGCAAGAAAGCCATGAGCGCTCCGCAAGAGAGTATGCCGAGCACCGGAATGAGTGGGTTCCAAGGATTTTTAAATGGGCGATGTAAATTGGGCTGGCGTATGCGCAACACAATGACGCCCACGCATACCATGACAAACGCAGCCAATGTGCCAATGTTTACGGTTTCTGCTAATTCGCCCAGCGGAAAAAAGCCCGCTACTAAAGACACCACAAAGCCGCACATCAGGATAATACGCGTAGGCGTTTGGCGGTCTGGATTAATTTTAGAGAAGATAGGTGAAATTAGCCCATCATGGCTCATGGCGAATAAAATGCGGGTTAAGCCATAAAGTAATACTAGCAAAACGGTAATTAGACCCGCCAATACACCTGTAGCCACCAATGTGGACGCCCAAGTGTACCCCAGTTTAGTGAGCGCATAAGCCACGGGCGATGCGGTGTTAAGTTCAGTGTAAGGCACAACGCCAGTGAGTATGGCAGAGACAATAATGTAAATAATAGTGCAAAATGCT
>JANMYB010000002.1:0-6194 GCA_031381645.1 Methylotenera sp. | reverse complement strand
CGCCAACACTGCGCTGCCGCAGCCGCCTAACACCAGCCAAAAAGTACCAATTAATTCTGCCAACGCACGTTTGTTTAATGACATTTGAAGCCTCCTCAATTTTTTTGTTGAATTTTTATAAACTGCAACGTAAATTTACGCGTAATTTGTCAGTATATCAAGCGGCTTACGTTAGAATACGTTTTACATTTGAAAGACCACTCCATGAGCTTTAAACATATAGTTTCGCGTGACAATCCAGTTTTTAAAACCATGAAAAAATTGGCTGAAAACGCGCGCGAGCGCCGCGCGGAAGGCAAAACTTTGTTGGATGGCGTGCATTTAATTGAAAGCTATTGTGCAGCGTTTGGCGAGCCTGAGTTAATCATCATTCCCGAGGGCAAAAGCTCGCTTGAGGCAACCCAGCTGATGCAACAACTTGAGCATGTGAATACCATAATGTTACCCACATTGATGTTTGCAGAGCTGACGCCAGTTGTGTCTTCAACTGGTATTTTGGCGTTGGTAAAAACACCAGAAATTGCGGTTCCAATTGAAGTTAAATTTGCCTTGATGTTGGAAGATATTCAAGACCCAGGTAATTTAGGTAGCATGTTAAGAACGGCTCTAGGCGCGGGTGTTGAGGCGGTTTATTTGAGCAAAGGCTGCACCGATGCTTGGTCGCCCAAAGCCTTGCGCGGTGGGCAGGGCGCTCAGTTTTTATTGCCAATGATTGAAGGCGTGAATTTGCTGGAAACGATGCAGAATTTTGCAGGAAATACTTATGCCACCACGCTGGATGGTGCATCGCTTTATACGCAAGATTTGACGCAACCAACGGCGTTTGTTATTGGCAACGAAGGCGCGGGTTTGAGCGCCAAAGTAGTGCAAGCGGCAAGTCACAAAATCAGCATTCCCATGCATCAAAATTTGGAATCGCTCAACGCAGCTGCCGCGGCAGCGGTGTGTTTATTTGAGCGTAAACGTCAAATAAGCTAAAAGTCGCTGGCCTTCAGGCCAATATTCATGCGCCTTGCAGACCATTAATTTTTAATCATTTTTTACTCAAGTTTTTATTGAAATGATAATGATTCTGATGTATATTTACATATTATTGAGAATAGTTCTCATTCTATGCGAATTGTAATTACAAGGGGAATTGAATATGCAGAAAAAATTATTGAGCCTAATTATTTTAAGCATGCTTTCTGGGCACGCTATGGCAACTTCGATAGAAGATAAAATTGATATGTTGCAAGACGAAATAGACCAGCTTAAGGTGAAGGCGGCCTATGCCGAAAAAAATAAAGGCGGCATAGAGGGTTTTGCTAACAACACCACAGTCGGGGGTTATGGCGAATTGCACTATAATAATTTTAGTGGCGACGTACCTGTGGGGCAAACAAGAGCAAAAGATGAAATTGACTTCCATCGTTTTGTACTGTTTTTTGGACATCGCTTCAATGATTGGATTAGCTTTAAGTCAGAATTAGAGTTAGAGCATTCCAATACTGAAAATGAAGGGCAAGTAGAGTTAGAGCAAGCTTATCTGGATTTTAATTTCAGCGAGAAATTAAATGCTAAGGCAGGTATCTTTTTGATACCAGTTGGCCTTATCAATGAGACACACGAACCACCTACGTTCTATGGTGTTGAGCGTAACACTATAGAAACACGCATACTTCCTAGTACTTGGTGGGAGGCAGGCGTCAGTTTGTATGGCGAACTGGCACCAGGTTGGAAATATCAGGCTGGTGTAACTTCAAGCCTCGCAGCTGAACATTTTGAGGACTTTTCTACTAAAGGTGTGCGCGAAGCCAGACGTAATGTTTCCGAAGCGCCGGCAGAAAACTTTGGTGTCCATGGTCGTCTAGATTATAGCGGAATGCCAGGCCTGACGGTTGGTACAAGTGTGTTTTCTGGTAACACAGGGCAAGATAATGACACGCTTAATGCAGATGCAAGGCTAACCTTATGGGACATACATGGCCGTTATAGTGTAGATAAATTCGACTTGCGTGCGTTATATGCGCAAGGTCATTTAAGTGATGCAGATAAGATTAACACTGCATTTGGTTTTGATGAAGTTGCAAGCCGTTTTTACGGCTGGTATATGGAAGCCGCTTATCATATCTGGAAAAATGGCGAACAGGATTTTGCACCATTTGTACGATACGAGAAATGGAATACGCAAGCAGATACTCCAAATAATATCGTTCGTAATGATGCCAGTGAAAATGACATCTGGACGGTAGGCGCAAACTACTGGCCGCATCCGCAAGTCGTGCTGAAAGCCGATTACCAGAAATTTGACAAACCAGATGGCGATAAAGGCGACAAACGCTTCAATCTTGGTTTGGGCTATATGTTTTAGTGAAAATTGATTCATAATCTCGTTATGGTTAAAAATACTATAGCGACGTTAGCTTGTGTGCTACTTTTGATGATAAGCAGCAGCGCACAAGCCATTCAGCAATATTTGACTTCTGAGCAGTTTTTGGCTGAAGTGTATAGTAATGAGCCATCCAAGCCTCAAGCATTATGGCTTAATAAAGAGACGGCAAAACAGGTAGAGAAAATACTTGGACATGCGCCGAATCAAATGCGGCAACGCTATTGGAAAATTGGCAATTCGAGCGCCTGGATTTTAGAGGAAATTGGCAAGGAAGAGCCGATTACTGCAGGGTTTGTAGTGGCTGACGGCAAGATTGCTCAAGCGCGCATACTTACTTATCGGGAAAGTCGGGGTTGGGAAGTGCGCTATCCAGCTTTTCTTAAACAGTTTCAAGGGGTGCAGTTGCAGGCAGATGATTACTTGAATCAGCATATTGACGGTATTTCTGGCGCGACGCTTTCGGTAAATGCGATGGTGCGTATGGCGCGGTTAGCCCTGTATTTTGATAAGCTGAGCCGAGCGGAATGAGTTATAGAACCAAAATACTCCGGTTTGTCCGCCATTGGCACGCTCGTGTGGGTGTAATAACGGCATTGTTTCTATTGCTTCTTGCCATTAGCGGGCTGGCGTTAAATCATACGGATGTGCTGTCATTAGCAAAGCGTGATGTTAAGGCAACTTGGTTGATGCATTGGTATGGGCTTAAGTCAACGATACCGACGCAAGGCTATTTTTTTAAAGAGGGATACTTGGCAGCTGCAGATGGACGCTGGGTGATGGATGGACATTTGCTACGTGAAGGCGCTGACCAACCCCTGGTGGGCGCTGTGACATGGGCTGAGACGCGCGCGATTGCCAGTGTGGAAACACTTTACTTGTATACACCGCAAGGGCAATTGGTTGACAAACTATCCGATGCAGAACTGCCGGGCAAACCCATTAAACAGTTAGGGTTGGCAGGCGATAAACTTGTGCTTGAAACTGTGCGTGGCAGCTTTGTGTCAATCGATGCGTTGACTTGGCTGCAATACAATGGTGAGCAACCAATTTGGTCTAAGTGGCAAACCTTGCCAAGCAATGATTTAAGTGAAGTAAAAAAAGCATTTGCACCGTCACTCCCACTGGAACGCATTATTTTGGATTTACATAGCGGCCGTATTTTTGGCCGTTACGGCCCATTATTGATGGATTTAGCAGCTTTAGTGCTTATCGTGCTTTCCATATCAGGTGTTTGGATTTATCTGCGTATCGTGCGGAAACTCCCACAGCATTAATCGAGACATTTGTAAAAGTACTTAATTACAGCGAATTTGCAAAATTTTTCATGCTCACATTTTAATAATTGCCAGTCTGCAAAGGTTGAGTTAAGCTCTGTGTAAAGTATAGCGTGGCGCTGGGTGCGACATGAAAATAGGCACATAAGATAATGATGAAATTTAATCCTTCAGACCTTTCGTTTAAAAAATCCTTAACTACAAAACAGGTACTGATTCGCATTTTATGCATTGAATTGATCATGGAGCTTTTAACCATGCTGATGCTTAGCGTGGTTCCTTATAAATTTAGTCCCGTGGCGAATACTTTATTAGATGCTATTTTATTGGTGATTTTAACGACGCCAGCTATTTACTTCTTTGTGATTAGGCCATTCGAGAAGGCGCATGCTGAAGCCATCATTCACATCAATGATTTGGCGCACACCGATGAATTAACAAAATTGGCCAATCGCCGGCTTATGTTGGAGTACCTTGCAGTGACAGCCGCGAACAACCTGCGCAATCATGATTTTTGCGCAGTATTGCTGCTTGATTTGGATGAATTTAAGCTGATTAATGACAATCATGGGCATGACGCTGGCGATGCTTTACTGATTAATGTTGGCGAGCGCTTAAAAAATGGCGTGCGTGGCGATGATGTAGTGGGGCGCTTGGGCGGCGATGAGTATATTGTATTACTGCGTAAGCTGGGTGCGGATGACAAGGCTGCGCGTTATGTGGCGCAGCTGGTGGCGAATAAACTCATTAAACAAATCATGACGCCTGTGGATTATAACGGCAATATGTTACTGGTGAGTGCCAGTGTTGGCATACGGCTTTTTAGTACCGAGGCGGATGCCCATAAGATTATTGGCGACGCTGAAACGGCAATGTATCGCGCTAAAGATAACGGCAAAGGTTGTGCAGTATTTTTTGATGAGTAAGCGGGCTTAAATCAATTTCATTTCATTTTTTATCTTTAATTTTAGATAGACTTCAATTTTTCTCCACTAAATACTAATTTTTATTTTAATAGAAATCATTCTCATGTAGAATTGCATTTAACTTATTAATCTTGAGTAAAAAATGCAATTAAAATTAACACCAATTTACGCAGCGCTACTTAGTTTAACTAGCAGTTTTGTCATGGCAGAAGAAGCGATTCAAATCGCAGAAATATTAGTTGTTCCACGCGTGGACGTGATTGGCAACCAAGAGCAGTTGCTGAAAACGCCTAGTTCGGCGACGATTATAGAGCAAGAGGAGCTAGAAACCAGCCACGTGTTTACAACTAACGAGGCGCTGCGCAAAGCGCCTGGCGTGGTGGTGCGCGATGAGGAAGGCTTTGGTATGCGCCCTAATATTGGTATTCGCGGCCTTAACCCAACACGCTCGACCAAGGTTCTATTGTTAGAAGACGGTATTCCGCTCACCTATGCGCCATATGGCGCTAACGAGAGTTATTATCACCCAGCGATAGATCGTTTTAGCAGTATCGAGGTGCTAAAAGGAGCCAGTCAGATTAAATTTGGCCCACTGACAGCGGGCGGTGTGATTAACTATATTACGCCAAATGCGCCAGAAAAATTTGGCGGACATGTCAGCATCACTGGCGGAAGTCGTGATTATCTCAATACCAAAATTAATGTGGGCGGTAACGGCATGTTGTTTGATTACACGCATAAGCAAGGCGACGGTGCGCGCGACAATACACATTCGAATATTGAGGATGTGAATTTTAAAATTACTAAAGCGGTGAATGACAACCATGCAATCACCTTGCGCGCAAACTGGTTTACAGAAGATTCGCAAGTAAGTTATAGCGGTATTACTCAGCGTGAATACAATAACTTTGGTGGCGACTACAACCCGCTTAAGCATGATGATTTTGAGACTACGCGTTACGGATTATCTGCCACACACGATTGGCAAATTAATAGCAATGCGCTATTAACCACCAATTTATATTACAGCTATTTTGATAGAGATTGGTGGCGTCAAAGCAGTACATCATCGACGATTGCTACGGGTACGGGTGCTAATGCAGGCGGCGCTACTACCGCTGCTTGTATAGCAGTTAGAACTGCTCGTAATAATGGACAGGCGGTCAACGCAGACACTTGTCTTGGAAATGAAGGTCGTTTACGCACTTATTACACATATGGCGTAGAGCCGCGCTTAACAATCACTCACGCTTGGGGTGAGCTAGAAATGGGTGCAAAAGCGCATTTTGAAGAGCAAAATCGTAAACAAATTAATGGTTTCAGCCCAACAGCGAGAGCTGGCACTGTGACGGAAAAAAATAAACGCGAAACTGACGCTTATTCTGGTTTTATTAGTAATAGATTCGATATAGCTCAATTTTCAATCATGCCTGCAGTGCGTTATGAGCACGTTGAAAACGAACGTACTAACCGCTTAAATGGGGTGAAAGGTGATGCCACATTGCATGAGTGGATTCCTGGTGTTGCAGTAGCCTACAACCCAAACGAGCGCTTAACTGTATTTGCTGGTGTGCACGAAGGTTTTGCGCCACCACGTACTGAAGATTTGATCAGTGGCAC
>JANMYB010000084.1:0-9259 GCA_031381645.1 Methylotenera sp. | reverse complement strand
GCGATATACACATGTACTCTATTACATTGGCAGCAGATTTTGATACGCCGCAGGTACTCAGCAAATATGCGGAAGACCACAACACAGGTGCTGGCTGGCAATTTTTAACGGGGAAATTTTCGGATATCGAAATCATCCGCAGAAAACTAGGATTTTATGATATGGATCCTGCAGTGGACGCAAACCGCAGCCAACACGCAGGCATGGTAAGAATTGGTAATGATGCTTACAATCGCTGGATGATGGCGCCAGCGCTTGGTAGCCATGAAAATATACTGCAGGTCATTCGACATGCCGATATGACTTCGATAAAAGCATAACATTTTTGATCACAAGCAAAAGCCTTAAAAATTCGATAGGAACTATTATGTCAGACTTAACAAATATATCCGAAGAAGGTGGCGCAGAAGCGATTACTGGTGCGGAAATTAACGGCGACATAACAGTGCCGAATGAATCAAGACGCAACCTATTTAAACTCGCTCTTGGTGCGGGTGCTGTAGCATTAGCCACCAGTAAAGAAAGCATAGCTGTGAGTGGGGATGATAATTTACCCCCCCCAGTTGTTTATCCACCAAGCCCCACAATTGCGGCAATTCACTGGTGGAAAGAGTCAATACCAGCCTATGTTTATCAGCCAAAAGCACCTGTAGCTGACTTAAATCCGCCAGTTCAACAAGCTGCTAATGTAGGATCTGGTGAGTGTGGGCGCAATGATATTCAGCGGTATGACACGCTTTACGAAGAAGGTTATGGTATCAATCAATACGAGCTGCATGTTAAAGAGGCGATGCATCAATTTACGCCTGCTTACCCTGTGCAGCCCATATGGGGTTATGACGGCATGTATCCTGGGCCGACTTTCCATGCCCGTTACGGCGTACCTGTTATCACTCGACTTTTTAATGAGTTGCCGCAGAATCATGTAGGCTATGGTAGCCCTGAGATTTCTATGCATTTGCATAATATGCATACACCTTCTGAAAGCGATGGCTTTCCTGCAGATTATTGGAGCCCAAACAAATTCGGCCCTACCTTAACTGGATCTGGTTTGTATAAAGACCATTGCTATCACAATGTGTACGCTGGTTATGACAATTCTCGCAACCCTAACCATCCAGATTATTTAGGTCCTGAGGCGATAGGTGATCCACGTGAGGCCTTGGGTACGCTTTGGTATCATGACCATACGCTAGACTCAACTGGCGCCAATGTTGTAAAAGGGCTAGCAGGGTTTTATATTATCTATGACAATATTGACTCAGGCAACGAAACTGATCCTAACCCTCAAGCATTAAGGTTACCAAGCGGCGATTTTGATGTGCCGCTGATGTTTCAAGATATGCGCTTTGATGCAAATGGTAGGCAGTTTTACGACCAAATGAGCCCAGAAGGCGCAGTGGGCGATATGGTAGTAGTCAACGGCAAGATTAAACCATATTTCAACGTGCAGCCACGTAAATACCGCTTGCGCTTGTTAAATGGCGGGCCGACAAGGTTCTATGAATTCAGTTTGGTGCAAGGTGGGGTAGCGAAACCGTTTACCCATATTGCGAACGATGGCAATTTGCTTGAGTATCCACGCATGAACCAGACCAAAATCAAACTAGTCATGGCTGAGCGTCGCGACATCATTGTTGACTTCTCGGTTTTTAAAGGTAAAGAGGTTTTTCTAGTGAATACGCAGTTGCAGACTGACACGCGCAAACCTGCAGACTCATCCACTATAGCAGCGGGCAATCAAGTGTTGAAATTTAAAGTAGGAACTGGCGCAGTAGCTGATCCATCGCGCGTATTAACAGCCACTACTAAGTTGCGAAATTTACCGCCCATTGACCTGACTAAAGTTGCACAAAGGCGCACTTTTGTATTTGGTCGTAATAATGGTGTTTGGACAGTCAACGGTAAAATTTTTAATGTAAACGACATCCAAGCAAAGCCTAAAAAAGACACAGCTGAGATTTGGACATTTATTAATGATGGCGGCGGCTGGGATCATCCTATCCATGTTCACTTTGAAGAAGGCAGAGTATTAACGCGTAATGGTCGCGCACCAAACCTAGATGAGCGGGGGCGTAAAGATGTATTTAATCTGCCGCCAAATGAACGAGTGGAGGTTTACTTTCAGTTCCGTGACTTTACAGGCAAGTACATAATACATTGTCATAACCTTGTGCACGAAGACCACGCCATGATGCTGCGTTGGGATATAGTGGATTAAAACTGCAACCAATAGAGCCAGTGCAGGCTGGCTCTATTGGTTTTTTAAGGTTCGTTAGCATCGGCTGTTGCTTTGTTGCTTGTTTCTGCAGGTTTAAACACAAATTTAACATCCGTGTAACTCACAACTTTACTCCCCATACTTTCTTGATACTCAGCGATGATTTTGGTTGATAATATCGGCTCTTGAGATGGACTATATACGCCAATAATTTGGTTCCCTTGATTTCTAATTAAAATCCAACTTTGTTGGATGTCTATGGGGTCGTAGTAGGCTTTGCGCAAATGTCGTACAGGTGCAATAAAGCGCTTATCCAACAGTAAATCTTCTATTTTATTTGGTAAGGTTGTAATGCCATCAGGTGATTGGTTGTAGTAACTCGCAATCGCACGCTGATATTGCTTGCCTACAAACAACCAATCTTGTTCTTTTTCACGTTTAAGTAGTGTATCTTCATTTTGCGCGACAACCCCCATACTGATTGATATTGCGACCACCAAAAACAGCACCGCCAAATACGCAAAACCTGACTGAAGACGGTACTTCACCATGTGTTATAAGTAGTGCCGTCACTGGCGATGGTGGCGGCACCGCTGGCAATATCATAAACGCGCGCGCTACGATCAGGTGGCGTAGTAATTTGCCATGTGTCTGCCTTTTCAGTCATTGGGTCTTCTGGAATGAAACGCAAATACCGCTCTAATACTAGCGTTTGTAAATTAGCAGGGTATTCGCCTTTATCGGCGTGATAATGGTCTATCGCCTCACGCATTTCTTTTAGATTTTGTTTAAGCGCGGTTTCTTTAGTGCGCTCCAAGCCTTGAAAATAGCGCGGCGTGACGATGGCAACGATAGTCGCAACAATCGCCATCACCACCATCAACTCAATAAAAGTAAAAGCTTTGCTAGCTTTAAATAATTTTTTACCATTGACCATACGCAATTCCATTCATACCAATATCGGCACTAAGCGAGTAAACATCATAGACGTCGTTGCCCTCACGCGGGTTGTCTGCATCACTATCGTAGCTTCGTTTGCCCCAAGTATCTTCGGGGTTGATATTTTTATCCGCTTGCAAACCTCGTGGATACATGGGGTCAACTGGAATGCGCCTTAAAAAACGTATTTTTTTCTTTTTTGGATCCGTAATATCCTCCACACCAATGACCAAGTCTTCTAAGCGATGTGGATAGCCGCTATCTCCAATCGATTTTTTCAGCTTACCTTGGTCTGATGCTTCTTTATATTCGTCAATCGCAGTACGAATTTGCCGCAAATTTTGTCTAAACTCCAGCTCTTTTTTACGCTGAATATTTTTTTCTAGATAGGGCGTGGCAACCCCAGCTAGCAAGGCTAGCATGGCGACGGCAAACACCATCTCGACATACGAAAACCCCTTTATTTTTTTATTGGTAAACTGCATAAAAGCAAAGCTTACTCTTTCGTTTCCGTCATCGAGTTGGGTTCAATTTTTTGTTCCGAATTCAAACCTCCACCGAGTGAAAACCCTGCGGGTAAGGGTAGGTTAATATTTTTTGGCGCCTCTATTTTGTTGCTAGGCGCGGCGGTGGCTGGTGGTTTTGGCACCATAAATGGCGAAGCGCCATTAGTAAAAGCTGGCGATGGAGAATGTTTGCCCGCCTGACCCTCTGAGCCTGTCCATATATCAGCCTCATGCGCCTGCTGCGGTGTACGCTGACGGATGATGTGGGGGGTGATGGATAGGACAATTTCCGTTTTAACTTTGTCATCCGTTTGATTAGAAAATAATTTCCCTAATAGTGGAATTTTAGAAAACCCAGGTAGCCCACTGATGTTTTTTCTATCCTGATCGTCAATTAACCCCGCTAAAATTTGTGTTTCGCCATCGTGCAAGCGTAACTGTGTCGAGGCAAGCCTAGTGCCAACCCTAAACGCAATACTTTGGCTGTCTCCTGCAGTCGCTACAACTCTGTCGCCAATTGAACCTACATTCAGGTTGATTTTAATGGTGACATCGTCAGCTGCGCTAATGGTCGGCTCGACTTCTAATTTTAAACCCGCGTCAATATATTGTACGGTTTGTGAAGTGACGCCTGTAGAAGCCACATTTGCTGTAAATACAGGTACTTTTTCGCCAATATGTATTTTCGCTGTTTCTTTGTTTTTAACGCGAATCCTAGGATTCGCGAGTAAATTAACATCTCCATCAGTCGCATTAAACACCAGGCCTGGTATGCCATTCACCACCAGAGAATTGCCTGTGACATTACGCAAATCTTTCACTGTTAGTACGCCACTAAGTGGCACTGGCACACTCACCCCAGTAGGTGGCACAATACCTAAATTCTGTAAATAACTACGCTTTACTTCCATGACTTGTAGCTCTAACATCACCTCTGGATCTGGTTTATCTTGTGCATAAATTATTTTTTCAGCCAAAGCCAAAATTTCAGGAGAGTCTTTAATCAACAAAGTGTTTAACCTAGCATCTACCTCCATACTGCGGATATTTAGCATGGTGCGCAAAATAGTGCTCATTTGCTTGGCATCGGCATAATCTAAAACAAAACTCCGCACACTTAAATCTTTGTAATCACGCTGATGCAAAATATCGTTTACATAAATAATGACCGAATTATCGCTCAATACTTTTTTATCTAACTGATTGGTTTGTAACAACAAATCGAGTACATCATTAAACGGTACAGCTTTCACAAAAATAGTTGCTTTTTGATCACTTGGTACATCTTTATCGATAATAAAATTGATTTTAGTGGTTCTTGAAAGCGATTCAAAAATCATTTTCAAGTTTACATCTCTAAACTCCATCGTAACAGGCTGATTAAATACTAATTTTTTAACGAGTTTTGCCTTGTTAAGGCCTGCTTGCTTAGCCAGTAATTGATTGTATAGCGGTAATGCTTTTTTATGCTGTGGGTTCTCTAAAAGCACTAAGCGCAATTTGGCCAAGGCCAGTTCATCACTGGCCTCATCTGTATTCATCAGGCTTTCAGCTTCGGCAATGATGCCATCGTGCCGTTTAGCAATTTCAACCTGCTTCAAACCTTCGCTTGCACGCAAATTGTCTGGGTCATACGCTGCTAAAGCTTGGTAAAGGCGCATAACTTCATCGTAATCTTCACGTTGCCAGGCCAAATCTGCATTCGCCAAAAACGTATATATCGTCTTATCGCGCTCGCTAATATTCACCATTTTGTCTGGCACTTGTTGTGCGCGCGTCGGGTTTTGCAAGCGATTATCCACATGCTCATCTGGCTTCAACTTGGGTGCAAGCGCTTGACAAGCCACCAGCGGCAATACAAGCAAGTAAAAGCCTAATGTTTGTAGGCCTTTTTTATTCATGATTGGATGATTCATGATGGGTTCCTAATGAGTAATTTGAGCATTTAAAGTTTGAATTTGATTAAGTGGTAAATACAAAAATTGTATTTGCAAACTTGTGCCAGTCTCGGTAATCGACAGCACTTTATATTGTCCAAGCAGCATATCGTCTTGCTGAATCGGCGTCACTTCGCCCTGCACATTCAATATCACGCTATTGCCAGAACCCGCCTGCATACGGCCTAGATACTTGAACGGCAAAGGCGGCGCCATGGGTGGTGGGGCTTTATATATAATCTGTTTGCTAGGCGCTTGTACAGGAATCGGTGGTGTATCAAATAAATTATTTTGACTAGGCGCAATTTCTCTAGCGCTTAACACTAATTGCTCAGGCTGCGATGCCATATTTGGTACAGCATTAGCTGGCAACTCGCGCGTGGGTGAGGCAAGCGCAACAGCCTGCTCTTGCTCGTGTGTACGCCATGTGAGCCACAACATCACCAACAAAGCACTTAATAGCAGAATATTTTTTCTAGTCATCTCGTATTCGCGAAATAAAATGTTAGTTGTACGCGCGCTTCTACCACTTCATCCAACACATTTTCACGGCTGATATTCAAGCTATCAACCGCCACGTATGGCATTTCTACCAATACACTACTTAAAAAATGGTGCACTTCTGGATACGGCGCAAATACGCCAAACGCTACCTGATAATGACTCAGTGGTTGATTACTGTCAGTATCTGATTTATACGTCACCTCATCCAGCAATATGTTTTGTTGCTTAGCAATGTTTATTAACGCATTAATTTTTGCCGCACGCGTAGCTATTTTTGGAAATTGCGCCATGTAAGCGCTTGCATCCGCTGGTGGCGTAACGGCTATTTGCGCGCCACTTTTTTGCGTTGTAGTTAAATTTGCCAAATTTGATTGCAACGGCCGATACACCCACACGTAGCTAAGCAGGGTCGCTACCAACAAAACCAGCGCCAGCTTGGCTATTAAGCTCAATCGCTCTGCAAGGCGATAAACCCGCCATTTCAATTGCATTGTTATTAGGTCGCTCATAGGCGCCATCCGACGTTAATTTCAAACACATAAATAACTTGAGACTTTGGTCTATCTGCATCTTGCTCTAAATGTTGACTGACCAGCACCGCATCGCTAAACGCGGCATTTGTACGCAAATCATCAATCAAATGGGTAATATCGGCAAAAGTCGCCGCTTCACCACTCAACTTAATTTCTGCACGATTTTTATTGGGGATAATATTCAGCAGCTGAATATTCGAGTTGGCTTTTTTCACTGTCTCTAAAGCCGCCAACATTGGCATCCAAGGCACATTTAATTGTTGCTGCGCTTGTTGCGATAGCTTTAATTGTTCCTGCACAGCTAGGTCAACTTTAGCACCAGAGCGGCTTTCAGCGCCAATTTCAGCTTGTTGCAGCACATTGATTTTAGCTTGTGTTTGCTGATAATTTACCCATAAAAAAGCCGCCAACGATAGTGCACCAAGCAATAAAATTAAATCACTCAGTTTGGTTTTCGGTTTACCTGCAAAATCTAGCTGTATCTTTTGCGTTTTATTCTGCGCAGAAAAACCTGCCATCCAGACTGCATGCGGTTGTGCACTAGATAAATGTGCCATTAGTTTTTGACGGCTACTAATGTTGTCTTGCCAAATTTTATTTAATGCCGCAGACACAAAAGTAGCAATTTTATTTGGCTGCGCAGGCGTTTCTATTTGCAACAAACTGCGCTGAATCAACTGTTCAGCATGTTGAAACTCCTGCCCCGCAGGTGGCGAATCCACAAGCACTTGGCGCCATTCGCTATCTTGCGTTTGACACAATAGCAAACGCTCTGGCTCGGCAATTAGCGCCCAAGTATTCGGTTTATTTTGGTTCACAACACGCATGAGCAATGGCTCTACCTTGCCGATATTGAAGCCCAGCGTTTTAGCGCTTATCTGCAATTGCGCATAAAAACTGTTATCGATGGCAGCGGCGAGCACCGTTTGGCCATGTTTTTCTAAGCTCACGCACACCAACCAATCATTAGCCGCTATGTCAAATTGTTTGCGAAACGCATGTTGCGCAATCGCTTGCCAATCGGCCTGTGTCAACACACCATCTTGCCAAGGCAGCACTAAATAGCGCACAAATGTGTTCGATAAAATAACATTAACTGATTGATTTTTAAGCGCACTTTCACTTTGCGCCAATATTTGAGCTAATTGATTTGCATCTTTCCACTCAAAGGTCGCATCAGTAAGCAATTGGGGCTTTTCACCACGTATGCTTAGCGCAATGCCAGTGCTACTCAAAGCAAGCGTGCTAGTTTTAGACCAAGGGAGCCACACGCTGCACCTCCTCTAAAGTTGTTATACCTGCATGAGCAACTTCTAATGCCACGTGATGTAAAAACCGTGTGCCTTTTTGCGCTGCAAGCTCTTTAATTTGCCTAATAGAAGCGCGATTAGCGATTAATTCGCGCAACTCATCATCCAACAATAAAATCTCGGCTATGGCGCGCCGGCCTTTGTAACCCGTACCACGGCATACACCACAACCCTTGCCGCGCTTAAGTGTGGCATGTTTTGGAACGGGTAAATGCTTCAAATGTTCAGGTGCGTCAACTGATTCGGCACACTGCAGGCAGACAGTGCGCACTAACCGTTGAGCCACCACGATATTAAGTGCAGAAACAAAACTATAGGGATCTACGCCCATATTTAAAAAACGGCCTATCACATCAAACGCGTTATTGGCATGCACGGTGGTAAACACCAAATGCCCGGTAAGCGCAGATTGCACAGCGATTTGCGCAGTTTCTGCATCGCGGATTTCGCCCACCATAATACGATCAGGATCGTGGCGCAAAATAGAGCGAAGCCCGCGCGCAAAAGTAAGGCCTTTTTTCTCATTTACAGGAATTTGTAACACACCTGCAAGTTGATATTCCACTGGGTCTTCGATGGTAATAATTTTGTCGTCACCACGGTTAATTTCGCTAATCGCCGCATAAAGTGTAGTGGTTTTGCCGCTGCCAGTAGGTCCTGTCACCAGCACCATGCCGTAAGGCATGGCAAATTGCTCGCGCATCATCTGCATGGTGTTTGTGTCAAACCCTAAGACATCGAGACGTAAGCCATTGGCTTGATCCGCCAGTGTTTGCTTATCTAGCACGCGAATCACTACATCCTCGCCATGAATGCTGGGCATGATAGATACCCTAAAATCGACATCACGCCCACGATACACTGCACGGAATCTTCCATCTTGCGGCACGCGTTGCTCAGTAATATCCAACTCAGAAATCACTTTAATGCGCGAAACCACCTGCTCGGCCAATTGCGGCTCGCTAATTGCGCCCACTTGGCTTAACACGCCATCAAGCCGATATTTAATCACCAACCCATCAGGCGCGGTTTCTAAATGTATATCGCTGGCCTCAGCTTTAAGTGCGTCGTATAAGGTCGAGCGCACTAGCTTGATGACAGGGCTCGCATCGCCCTCAATCATGTTCAACGAAAGCTCTTCGTTGGCGTCAGCATCATTGCCAGCGCTTGTTACATGACCAATGGCTGTTTGTACGGTGCGCGTTTCGTCTTCATGTTTTGCGAGATAAGCGGCAATATCTGCACGATGCGCCAAGTGTGTCGTAAATGCGCCACCTATGCGCTCTGCAGCCCACGATGGCAGACCTTG
>JANMYB010000064.1:0-18936 GCA_031381645.1 Methylotenera sp. | reverse complement strand
CACTGTTCGCACGGGCAAATCATGCGTATTAAGCTCGGCAATTAGGCCTGCGGCTGCGCCAGCGATAATTAACAAAGTTGCGCGTTCTTTCATTAATAGCTCTAGCTCGGCGCGTAGCATGATGTCTTCGTTAGAGTTGGTAGTATTTTGCATGGTTTTAACTTTAAAATTAGATATTAATCTGTATCTTGCAATTTGTAAGGCTTGCTTGTCAATGTAATTGGTCAATGTGAACACAAATTTGTGCTCAAGCTGGGGTTTTATCTTATCAAAATAGGCAAACTTGAGATACAATACGCCTTTTATTGATTTGCTTATTTTAAGTCTAAATCAAATGCGAGAGTGGCGGAATTGGTAGACGCACTGGATTTAGGTTCCAGCGCCGTAAGGCGTGAGAGTTCGAGTCTCTCCTTTCGCACCATTAAATAACTTAAAGTTACTTAAGTTAACTATAAATTTGGTAACAATTTTTTACAGGAAATGCAACATGGTAGCATCTGTTGAAACAATCAGTGGTTTAGAACGTCGTATGACAGTCAAAGTGCCTTTAGCACCGTTAGAAGGTCAAATTAAACAACGACTCACACAAATCTCACGCACGGCAAAATTCGCAGGTTTTAGGCCTGGCAAAGCGCCAATTGGTTTGGTAAATCAACATTATGGTGACCAAGTGCGCGATGAAGTTTATTCAAAGGCCGTGGAAACCAGTTTTGGTGATGCTGTTGAAGAAAATAAATTGCGCGTAGCGGGCTTTCCAAATATTGAGCACAAACCTTTTAAAGAAGCAGCGACTGACTTTGAATACACAGCGACATTTGAAATTTTCCCAGAAATTAAATTGGGCGATTTGAGCAAATTAAAAATTGAGAAGCCGAGCTTAGATGTGGCTGAAGCTGACGTTGAAAAAACCTTAGAAGTATTAGTAAAACAACGCGTGAGCTATGAGCTAGCAAAAACTGCCGCAAAAACTGGCGATCGCATCAATATCAACCTAAAAGCCAGTATCGACGGGCATCAGGTAGAAGACACTGCTGGTAAAGGCATGGATTTGGTATTAGGAGAGGCGGGTCGCATGGTTGATTTCGACGCCGCGTTAGTTGGCGGTAAAGCTGGCGATACCAAATTTTTTGATATTAAATATCCTAAAGACCACAACTCACCGCAAGTTGCAGGCAAAAAAGTAAGTTACGAAGTCACTTTTAATACTGTTTCGAAAGCGGTATTACCTAAAATAGATGCAGAGTTTGCAAAAAGTTTAGGTGTAGAGAGTGGTGATGTGAAGAAAATGCGCGCGGAAATCAAATTAAGCTTGGAGCAAGAAGTGGAAAAACGCGTCAAAGCGCGTGTGAAAGAGGGCGTATTTCAAGCTTTAATCGCTGAGGCTAAACTAGACTTGCCTATGGCCTTAATTCATGCAGAATCTAACCGAATGATGAATATGACTGCGCAAAACTTGCAGCAACGCGGTATGGCGGCTAAGGATATTCAACTTGAGCCAGCCATGTTTGCGGAGCAAGCGAAACGTAGCACGGCGCTACGCCTAATTTTGAGCGAAGTAGTCAATGCAAACAACCTGCAAGCCAATGCTGACCAAGTGCGCGCGGTGGTGGATATTTTTGCTAATAGTTACGAAAAACCACAAGAGTTAGTTGATTGGTATTATGCTGACGTAAAACGCTTGGATGAGCCAGCAGCCTTGGCAACCGAGGAAAATGTGGTGAATTGGGTGTTAGAAAAAGCCAAAGTGACTGCTAAAAAAATCAATTTTGATGAATTAATGGCAGGAAATTAAATATTTGGTTTTTAGTAGCCGTTGATACTGAAAATATGAACAAAAGGCATAAATAATGAGCGACATTTTAGACGGTATGCAAACGCCACAAGGTTTGGGTTACATCCCGATGGTTATCGAACAAAGTGGCCGTGGTGAGCGTTCGTACGATATCTATTCTCGCTTATTAAAAGAGCGTGTAATTTTCTTGGTCGGTCCAGTGAACGATATGACTGCCAACTTGGTGGTCGCGCAGTTGTTGTTTTTGGAAGCTGAAAATCCAGACAAAGATATCTCGCTCTACATCAATTCTCCAGGCGGTTCAGTCACGGCAGGTATGTCGATTTATGACACCATGCAATTTATTAAGCCAGATGTCAGCACATTATGTATCGGTCTAGCGGCCAGTATGGGCGCGCACTTATTGGCTGCTGGCGCAAAGGGGAAGCGCTTTAGCTTGCCTAATTCGCGTATCATGATTCACCAGCCTTCTGGCGGCTTTTCAGGCCAGTCTACCGATATTCAAATTCACGCCAAAGAGATTATGTATCTGCGCGAAAAATTGAACGCGATTTTTGCTAGTCACACTGGTAAAAGCGTAGAGGAGGTTGACCGCGACACTGAGCGCGATAACTTTATGAGCGCAGAAGAGTCAGTCAAATATGGCATGATTGATAAGGTAATTGCTAATCGCTCAGAAGCGGCTTAATATGAACAGTGATTTAAAACAGTTTTAAAAGATTTAAGGATTTACATGGCCACTAAAGCCGAAGGTGAAAAGCTACTATATTGCTCTTTTTGCGGCAAAAGCCAGCACGAAGTTAAAAAATTAATCGCTGGTCCGTCGGTATTCATCTGCGACGAATGCGTTGATTTATGCAACGACATCATCAAAGAAGAGGTGCAAAGCCTAAGCGACATCAAACCTACCGACAAGTCGCTACCTACGCCACAAGAAATTTGTGCGATTTTAGACCAGTATGTGATAGGTCAAGTACAAGCCAAAAAGAATTTATCCGTAGCTGTTTATAACCACTACAAACGTCTTGGTCACAATCATATCTCGCAAAATACTGTCAAAGACGATGTGGAAATTCAAAAAAGCAATATTTTGCTTATCGGCCCAACGGGTTCAGGCAAAACACTGCTCGCCCAAACTTTGGCGCGTATGTTAGACGTGCCTTTTGTGATGGCAGATGCGACTACGTTAACTGAGGCAGGTTACGTGGGTGAAGATGTTGAAAACATCATGCAGAAATTGTTGCAAAAATGTGACTACGACATTGAAAAAGCACAGCGTGGCATTGTTTATATCGACGAAGTGGATAAAATTTCACGTAAATCAGAAAATGCTTCTATTACACGCGACGTGTCAGGCGAGGGTGTTCAGCAAGCATTATTGAAACTCATCGAAGGTACTGTTGCGTCTGTGCCTCCGCAGGGCGGTCGTAAGCATCCAAACCAAGAGTTTGTGCAACTTGATACGACTAATATCTTGTTTATCTGTGGTGGCGCTTTCGATGGTTTGGATAAAGTTATTCGCAGGCGTTCAGAAAAAGGCGGTATTGGCTTCGGTGCTGAAGTAAAAAGCAAAGATGACGCGAACGATATTGGTGAAATATTGCGTGATGTAGAACCAGAAGATTTGATTAAATTCGGTTTAATCCCAGAGTTTATTGGTCGTTTACCTGTGGTTGCGACGCTGGAAACACTAGATGAAAAAGCATTGATGACAATTCTAACTGAGCCAAAAAACGCACTCACTAAGCAGTACATCAAGTTGTTCAAAATGGAAGGGGTGGATCTTGAGTTTAGAGACTCAGCCTTGCATTTAATCGCGCAAAAAGCGCTAGAACGCAAGACTGGTGCGCGTGGCTTGCGCTCAATTATGGAGCATTCGCTACTGGAGGTGATGTACGACTTGCCTTCAATTGAGAATTTAAGCAAAGTGGTTATTGATGAAGGTACTATTAAAGGCGATTCGCAGCCGATTTTGATTTATCAAGATGCACCAAAAGCTGCCGAATCCGCTAGTTAATTTAAGAATTAACTAGCCCCCAGCCTTTACCCAACAAGGCTATTGCATTTAATAATGAGTGGTTTATAGTGCTTATAAGACTTTATATACTTATTATTTATTAGTATTTAACCCTTGAAGTATCAAAGAATGTTCCCAACTTAAAAGCATTGGTTTAATTAACCGTGTGAATTTGAAAGTATTTTATGATTGAACAGACTTTGCCAGACAACTTATCTCACGTCTATCATGGCATGATACCACTATTGCCTTTGCGTGACGTGGTGGTATATCCGCACTTGGTTATTCCTCTGTTCGTAGGCCGTACCAAATCAGTCAAGGCGCTTGAAATTGCCTCTGAGGGGAATAAACAAATCTTATTAGTTGCGCAAAAATCTGCCAATAAAGATGAGCCAGATGCCGAAGACTTGTATAAAATCGGCACCATGGCCACTGTGTTGCAAATGCTAAAACTGCCAGATGGTACGGTAAAAGTGCTGGTAGAAGGCTTGTATCGCGTGCGAGTTTCTGAATTTGTTGAAACCGAAGAGTGCTTTTTGGCTAAAGCCGAAAAAATTGCTGATCCAGTAGAGGATGACAGCGAAACTGAAGCCCTGATGCGCACAGTTTTTACGCAATTCGACCAATACGTTAAGCTCAACAAAAAAATTCCACCAGAGATATTAACTTCGCTGGCAACCATTAACGACGCGGGTCGTTTGGCAGATACCATCTCTGCGCATCTGACCTTGAAGCTGGAAGAAAAGCAGAAAATTCTCGAAATGCTCAGTGTAACCGAGCGCTTAGAACATTTGCTGCATTTGATGGAATCTGAAATTGACATCCTGCAGGTTGAGAAACGTATTCGCGGTCGCGTCAAAAGACAAATGGAAAAAAGTCAGCGGGAATATTATTTGAATGAGCAGGTAAAAGCAATTCAAAAAGAGCTCGGCGAGCAAGATGAAGGCGTCGAGATGGACGAGCTCGAAGTGCGTATTAAAAACACTGGTATGTCCAAAGAAGCGCTTGCCAAAGTGAATGCTGAGCTTAAAAAATTAAAAATGATGTCACCGATGTCAGCAGAAGCCTCTGTAGTGCGCAATTATATTGATACTTTGCTTGGTTTGCCTTGGAAGAAAAAAACCAAAATTAGTAAAGATTTAAAAGCTGCTGAAGCGATTTTGGACGCAGATCACTATGGTTTAGAAAAAGTAAAAGAGCGTATTGTTGAATATTTAGCTGTGCAACAGCGTGTAGGTAAACTAAAAGCACCTATATTGTGTTTGGTTGGACCGCCTGGCGTGGGCAAAACCTCGCTAGGACAAAGCATTGCTAAGGCAGTGAATCGTAAATTTGTGCGTATGGCATTGGGCGGCGTGCGCGATGAAGCGGAAATTCGCGGTCACAGACGTACTTATATTGGCTCTATGCCTGGCAAAGTGTTGCAAAGCATGAGTAAAGTGGGCGTAAAAAATCCATTATTCTTGCTCGATGAAGTCGACAAAATGGGCCAAGACATGCGTGGCGACCCCTCTTCTGCCCTGTTGGAAGTGCTTGATCCAGAACAAAATCACACTTTTGCCGACCATTATATTGAAGTGGAGTACGATTTATCTGATGTGATGTTTGTAGCAACCGCTAACACCATGAATATCCCTGCGCCATTGTTGGACAGGATGGAAATTATTCGTTTGGCGGGCTATACCGAAGATGAAAAAATCAATATCGCCATGAAGTATTTGCTGCCTAAGCAGCTTAAAACGCATGGTCTCAAACCCAATGAAATAGCGGTTCCTGAGACTGTTATTCGCGATATTGTGCGTTATTACACGCGTGAAGCGGGTGTGCGCCGTTTAGAGCAAGAAGTCGCTAAAATCTGCCGCAAAGTGGTGAAAGAGCTATTGCTCAATAAAACGAGCGCTAAAAAAACTCAGACTGGCGCCGAAAAAACTGCAAAAAGAATCAGCGTGACATCTAAAAACTTGGACAAATATTTAGGCGTCTATCGTTACGATTACGGCGTGGCAGCGAAAGAAAACCAAGTCGGGCAAGTTACAGGTTTAGCGTGGACTTCTGTCGGTGGCGAATTGCTGACAATTGAGGCTATTGTTTTACCTGGTAAAGGCAAAACTATTAAAACTGGTAAACTTGGCGATGTGATGCAAGAGTCCCTAGAGGCCGCTATGAGCGTGGTGCGTAGCCGCACCACGCGCTTAGGCATTGCTGAAGATTTTTACGAGAAGAAAGACATTCACATACACTTGCCAGAAGGCGCTACGCCTAAAGATGGTCCAAGCGCAGGTATTGGCCTTACCACGGCTATAGTTTCTGCTTTAACGGGCATTCCTGCATGTGCAGATGTGGCGATGACGGGAGAAATTACTCTGCGCGGTGAAGTGCTGCCGATTGGCGGCTTAAAAGAGAAACTGCTGGCTGCGCACCGCGGCGGGATAAAGACTGTGTTGATTCCAGAAGCTAACGTGAAAGACTTGGTAGATATTCCTGATAATATTAAAAAAGACCTGCAAATTCATCCTGTTAAATGGATAGATCAGGTGCTGGAATTGGCTTTAGAAACCATGCCGCAGCCGTTAGAAGAAAAACCAGTAGAAGTCGTAGCTGTGGTTGCAGAAGTGGCAATTGACGTAAATGCGCCAATCACACATTAATTTTACGCCTTCAAAATGTTTTTTTTCATTTAACGCTTAAAATCGACCGCAAAGCCTTGACAGAGGCTTGTGTAGCTTATATAAAGTCATAACAGGATAGGCCTGTTATTTAGTCAATAACATTAGAGGGGATTACTCGTGAATAAATCAGAATTGATCGATCAAATTGCAAAATCAGCTGGCATTTCAAAAGCTGCAGCTGGCCGTACTCTAGACGCAACAACAGCAGCAATTACTAAGGCATTAAAAAAAGGTGACTTAGTCACTTTAATTGGTTTCGGTTCATTTTATGTAGGCAAACGCGAAGCGCGTAACGGCCGTAATCCTCGCACAGGCGCGACTATTAAGATTAAAGCAGCAAACTCACCTAAATTCAGAGCTGGTAAAGCGCTTAAAGATGCTGTAAACTAACTATCTTTGCTGGTTAAGCGATTAACCAGTATTAAGCGTTTAGTTTTCAGCTTTTGTAACTTAAGGCTACAGGGTGCTTAGCTCAGTTGGTAGAGCGTCGCCCTTACAAGGCGAATGTCAGCGGTTCGA
This sequence comes from Methylotenera sp., assembly GCA_031381645.1. GTDB lineage: Bacteria > Pseudomonadota > Gammaproteobacteria > Burkholderiales > Methylophilaceae > Methylotenera_A. Next base: position 11,939 of record JANMYB010000064.1, on the reverse strand, counting down.
CCCCGTTAGCACCCACCAAAAACTAACGTGTATCGCCTCGATACTAATTAAGAGTGCTAGAAACTTAGCACTCTTTAATTTTAGCGAGACCGACACGAAAAACTGCAGTAAAACTGGAGTGGTAGTTCAGTTGGTTAGAATACCTGCCTGTCACGCAGGTGGTCGCGGGTTCGAGTCCCGTCCACTCCGCCAACATCATGTTTTAGGACATCCTAAGCAGTACAAAAACCAGCCTAAGTGCTGGTTTTTTATTGCCTTTTTGTTTTATAGCGTCTAATATCGTCTTATTCAATCCTATTGTTTTGGGGGTATATGTGGGGGTATCTTAAAATATTCCCAAATCAACTACCCCCAAATTAGCTGAAAAGGGCGTAAATATGGCTTTAACCGATGCAACCGTTAAAACAGCAAAATCAAAAGAAAAAGATTACAAGCTAAGTGATGCTGGTGGGCTATATTTGTATGTAAGCAAAACGGGCGGCAAGTTATGGCGCATGAAATATCGCTATGAAAGCAAAGAGAAGGTTTTAAGTTTTGGGGCTTATCCTGCAATATCGTTATTAAAGGCTAGAAAGCTACGCGATGAAGCGCGCGAGTTGCTTGCAGATAATCAAGACCCAAACACAGCATATAAAGCAGATAAAGCCGAAAGTGAGATAAACAAACAAAATACGTTTAAGTTTTGGGCGCAGCGTTGGTTGTTACATTGGCAAAATGACAAAAGCCCTTTTCATGTGGCTAGTACGCAGCGCAGGCTAGAAAAAGACATTTACCCTGCCATAGGCAACAAGCCAATGACTAGCATTGATGCGATGCACATTACAGACATTATGCGGGCGATTAGTGCGCGTGGTGCGCTAGATTTAGCTAAACGCTCTAAAAATACAATCTCGCAAGTGTTTCGTTATGCAATGGCCAATGATACACGGGCGGTTAATCGCGTAAGCCGCAACCCCGCAATTGATTTTATGCCAAGCGATATTATTCAACCCCGTAAAGCCAAAAATCACGCAAGGGTAGATATTAAAGAGCTACCCGCTTTATTACGTGCCATAGATACAAGCGAAACAAGAGCGATTACACGCATAGCCATTAAGCTTATGGCTTACACGTTTGTACGCACTAGCGAGCTAATACAAGCTAAATGGTGCGAGTTTGATTTAAGTGCAAACGAGTGGCGCATACCCGCCGAACGCATGAAAATGAACGCACCGCATATTGTGCCGCTTGCCAGCCAAGCAGTTGAACTGCTAACCATCTTGAAAGACATATCGGGCGCGGGCGATTATCTTTTCCCACATTTAAACAACCACACTAAAACTATGAGCAACAACACCATTTTAAAAGCCCTAGAGCGCATGGGTTACAAAGGCACAATGACAGGCCACGGTTTTAGAGGGATTGCGTCCACCGCCTTGCACGAACAAGGCTTTGACCATCAGCATATTGAGTTACAACTGGCACATAGCGAGCGCAACGAAGTGAGCGCCGCCTATAACCATGCACTTTATTTAACGCAACGCAAAGCGATGATGCTGCAATGGGCAGATTATTTAGATGAGCTGAAAGCGGGTGCAAAGGTGATACCGATTGCTGGTAAAAGCGCTTAAAAATATAGTTATACTTTTGTATAACTTAGCATTACAATAGACGTTAATAAACAAACTTTATTAAAGGGTCTATTATGCAAAATGCCACGTTACGCAACTTAGGCGGTTCAGTCGCAGTGACATTGCCACGCAAGTTATTAGCCAGTATAGGGCTTGATACTGGTAGCAAAGTAAACATCGAAATTGATAACGGGCGCTTAGTGTTAAGCCCTGCTAATAAAAAATACTCGCTAACTGAAATGGTGGCGGGCTTAAAAGCGGGCGATTTACCCACAGACAACGATTTTGAAAACATGCCAATTGCAGGGCGTGAGGTGCTATGAAACCGCCCAAGCGTGGCGATATTATCAACCTTAGTTTTGACCCCTCAATAGGTAAAGAAATCATCGGCAAACGCCCCGCATTGGTTATATCTGCCAATGTTTTTAATGCGCTAGGCATGTGTATGGTTTGCCCAATTACGCAAGGCGGCGATTTTGCAAGGGCGCAACAATGGGTTGTATCACTTAGCGGCACAGGCACAGCAACACAAGGCGTGGTGCTATGCAACCAAGCCCGCATGATTGATTGGCAAGCCCGCAAAGCGCAAATCATTGAAAGCGCACCCGCATATATAGCTAGTGAAGTCATAGGCCGCTTAACGACAATTTTTGAATAATGGCAAGCGTAGCAGTTTAGCTACACCTAGCCCGTGCCTAATTAACACGTGCGAACACCGCAAACCCTATGCGGCTGGTGTGGCTTCTTAAATAGGGTAACGCAAAGGGGCGTTATGAGCGATGAAGTTGAGTTAAAGTATAAAACTCCAGTTACCCAAGCTGTCGAAATTATCAATATTTTAGATGGGTGTTGGTTGACGGATTTTAACGGTGACACGTCCCATAAACCGATTCTAGACAAACTCTTTGAAACTGAAAATATTGACGCGGTAGCAATGAAACAAAGCTTACTTAGTGAAGCTCACTTACTTAATCCAGATTTCTATGATAAAAAAATTAGATACTTAGGTTTTTTGCTTGTTATTAGCGCATATTGCATTCAAGCAGTCGGTGAGTATCTGGATAACAACGAAGTGCCTACAAATTTGGCTTGGGCTTATGTGGTAGAGGCTGAGCGTATGTTATCTTCGTTAGAGACTTTTCGATATTTTCAATTAAAAATCAAAGAGTTTGAATCTGGGGCTCACACTGATTCATCATGGGCAAAAGTATTGGTTGAGTCAGTGATTAAAGCGCATAAATCTGCGTTGGGGAAGGCAAGGGCAGACAAAGACTCAAGAACTAAAGCGCTAAAAGATATTGAAACCATAGATTACCCTGCTAATAAACACCTTTTTCATCTAAGGGGCAGGCGTGATAAATTTGCAATTGATATGCTCGATAAATATAAAAATGAAGGTTTGGTAAGTAAAGAAACAATTTTGCGTTTAGTGGACAGGCTAAATAAACAAAATGGAATCACACAAAAAAAGCCAAAGTAAGCAAATAGCTACCCAGCTAGCTCAATAGCTATTCAACTAGCTCACAATTTTAATCAATTAAATTAACGGCATCATTGAATCTCGATTAACAACGAGGTTTAATAAAATGCAAATAAACACAGTAACACCTACCAAACAACTCATTAAAATTAGTGAGGTTATTCACCGAACTGCAAAATCTCGCAGCTCGATTTATAAAGCCATTAACGAAGGCAAATTCCCAAAATCATATCCCAATGGCGAACGCGCAGTGGCATGGCTTGCCAGTGATATAGACGCATGGATTGATGCACAAATTGCGAAAGCAGGTGCATAAATGAAAAACTTTAATGACGGCAACCAAAAGAAAGGGGCGGCGTTCGAGGCCACCCCTGCAAAACCACTCAATGCAAATGATACTTCTATCAACAACCAGCATCAAATAATTTTGAGCGCATTGCGTGAGCGACCACAAAGCACAATCGCCTTGCGCCATGTTTACGGAATTATGCAACCAGCACCGCGCATCAAAGAATTGCGTGATATGGATTATCGAATTGATACCGTTCGCGTGGTGGAATATACGCCCGATAACATCAAACACAATGCCGTTGCAAAGTACGTGCTGCGAGGTGCTAGCCATGAATGATAATGACTGGTTAGAACGCTTAAAAACGCTCATAGCACGGTTTTCTCATCTTGGCATAGTCGCAGATATGGCGTCGCTAAGTTTGATTGATGCGTGGGCGCTATATTTGCATTTATCACGGCTGGCTGAAAGTTAGCGCATGGCCGCTAGTCATTTAATTCGACTAGGCGCAATCAAAGGTAAAAGTGGTGTTTTAGAAGCGTTAAAGCATAACAAGCGCACGTTGCAAGCCGAGCGTGGCGCGGGTGCAAATATTGACGTAACGAGAACACCGCTTAATTACTGTTTGACCGACCCAGCTACGCCCGAAGCGATTGCCACGCACAATACTAAAAACGAGCCCTAGAGGCTCGTTTTTTTTCGTTAAAAACTAAAAATATATGGTCTAAGAGTCAGTGTCCATAAGGGTTGCAGGGTAGGCCATTTTAGTATTTTTAATGTGTTATATAAGAAACTAATTGCTTGTAATGCTAGTCAAGTTATAAGTGCTATTAGCTACAACTGTTATATAATAACGCGTCCAGTAATTAGGCATCATTAGGCAATAATTTTTTTAGAGAGTAAACGTATGTTAGACGCAATTCGAAATCACACCCAAGGCTGGTTGGCTAAAGTTATTTTAGCTTTAATCACTATTCCATTTGCACTGTTTGGCATTGATTCTTATTTCAACGATGCTGGCAGCAATGTGGCGGTGGCAAAGGTGAATGGCGATAAAATTTCGATTCAAGAATATAGCAACAGCATCGAAATGGTGCGCAATCGCTTGCAATCGGAAGGCCAAAAAGTGGATAGCGCAATGTTGGAAAGTGCTGAATTGAAGCAATCGGTGCTGGATGGTCTGATTACCCGTCGTTTGGTGAATGAGGAAATTCGTCGCGAAAAATTTAAAATTAGTGATGAGCAATTGAGCCAGCATATTTTGGGGATGCCAGATTTTCAAGAAAACGGCAAATTCTCTGAAGATATTTATCAAAAAACATTAGAACAAAATAAGCTTACTGCCACTAAATTCGAGAGTGACAGGCGTAGCGAACTGCTGACCCAACAGGCGCGAGATGGTTTGGCGATGTTGGTGTCGATTCCTAAAGGCGTGGCGGAGCAAACCTTAAAGTTTGCGTATCAGCAGCGTGACGTGAGCATAGCAGAGATTAAAACTGCGCAATTCATCAAACAAGTAAACGTAACGCCAGAGCAAGTAAAAGCTTATTACGAGTTGCACAAAGATAAATTTAAAGTGCCAGAGCAAGTGAAATTAGAGTTTGCTTTGCTTTCTGCCGCAGGTTTGGTGGCGCAAATGAAGGTGACTGACGAAGAAGTGAAAGCTTTTTACGATGAAAATGCAGCTAAATTTCAAGGCGATGAACAGCGCCAAGCTAGTCATATTTTAATTGGCTACGGCGTAGGTGCGACGATAGCAGAAAAAGCTGCTGCCAAAGATAAAGCGGTGGATATTTTGGCGCAATTGAAAAAAAATCCTAAACGTTTTGAAGAGCTGGCTACTAAAAATTCGCAAGATCCTGGCTCTGCAACTAAAGGTGGTGATTTGGGTAGTTTCGGCCGCGGCGCGATGGTAAAGCCTTTTGAGGATTCAGTTTTTAGCATGAAAGTGAATCAAATCAGTGATTTGGTTGAATCTGAATTTGGCTATCACATCATCAAGCTTACTGGCATCACAGGCCAATCGAACAAGTTTGAAGACATGAAAGCGCAAATTAAAGGTGAGATAAGTTGGAACAAAGCGCAGGCCAAATATGCTGAACTTGCCGATGATTTTAGCAACACAGTGTATGAGCAATCTGGCAGCTTAAAACCCGCAGCCGATAAATTTGGGTTGCAATTACAAACCAGCGGTTGGATGAGTCGTGAAGATGGCGCAAAATTCTTTAAAAGTGAAAAATTAATGAGCTTGGTATTTTCAGATGAAGTGCTAAAAGAAAAGCGTAATACGCCTGCCGAAGAGGTGTCACCAAACAACATGATTTCAGCGCGAGTTGCAGAATACAAGGCTTCCGCGCCACGCACGTTTGACGAAGTAAAGGGCGGCATTGAAGCTTTGCTTAAACTGGAAGCTGCTGAAAAATTGGCGACTGACAAAGGTTTAGCTGCCTTGACAAAGTTAAAAGCTGGCGATGCAGGCGAGGATTTGGAGTGGATTCCGCCCGTGACGGTAGATCGCAAAAATGCACAAGGGTTAACAGAAAGCGTGATGAAGCAAGTGTTTAAAATTGATGCGAGCAAATTACCTGCGTACGCTGGGTTTATGAATGAAAAAGCCAGTTATACCATTGTAAAAATCAGCCGCATCGATAATGCATTGGCGGCAGATGATGACGCAAAAGGACATGCTGAAGAAGATTTGCAAGCGGCGATGGCGGCGGAATACGTGAGCGCCTATGGCAAATCGCTGAAAGCAAAAAGCGATATTGTGGTGAATCGGAAATTGCTAGAAACGCCTAGCCCGTAATAATTGCTGGAAATAAAAAAGCCGCTTTAAAGCGGCTTTTTTATTGAAATTAATAAGCCTGCAGACCAATATCTACGCGGGTTGCAGGCTATACTATTTAGTGAAAAATCAATCGATTTGGCCTGCGGCGGTAATATTCATACCCCCATCTACATAAGTGATTTCACCCGTAATGCCAGAAGCCAAGTCGCTACACAAAAATGCGGCGGCATTACCCACTTCATCAATGGTGACATTGCGGCGCAGGGCGGTGTGTTTCTCGTTAAAGCCAATCATCTTGTCAAAGTCAGCAATGCCAGAAGCTGCAAGCGTTTTTATAGGGCCTGCAGACACCGCATTAACGCGGATGCCACGTGGGCCCAAGCTCTGTGCCAAATAGCGCACATTGGCCTCTAAACTAGCCTTGGCGACGCCCATCACGTTGTAGTTGGGCATAGTGCGCTCAGCGCCCAAGTAAGAAAGCGTGAGTAAGCTGCCTTTGCGGCCTTGCATCATCGGGTAAGCGGCTTTGGCAAGGGCTGAGAAGCTATATGAGCTGATGTCGTGCGCGATGCGGAAATATTCGCGATTCACTGCATCTAAATAATCACCTTCTAGCGCAACTTTTGGCACAAAAGCAAGTGAGTGTACTAGGCTATCTAAGCCATCCCAATGCTTTGCCAGCGCGGGGAATAGCGCGTCAATTTGTGCATCTTCTGCCACATCGCACGGCAAAATGATTTTAGAGCCAAAATCTGCGGCCAAATCAGCCACGCGCTGTGCATGTTTTTCCATTTGGTAAGTGAAAGCGAGTTCCGCGCCTTCGCGCTTCATCGCGCCAGCAATGCCATAGGCAATACTACGGTTGCTGAGTAATCCTGCAATTAATATTTTTTTACCTGTTAAAAATCCCATAATTAATCCTATTTGTTTGGTTTTATTTGGCGTTGTTGCTTCTAGGGTCAAGTGCGTCTCTTAATCCCTCACCAAGTAAATTATACCCCAATACGGTGATTAAAATCGCCAAACCAGGGAACAGTGATAGCCACCAAGCGAACTGAATATAATCTTTGCCATCGGTGAGAATGTTACCCCACGAGGCTTGTGGCGCCTGCACGCCAAGGCCGAGAAAGCTAAGGCCAGATTCCATTAGCACCGCGCCAGCCACACCTAATACCGAGCTGACAATGATAGGTGTTAAGCTATTCGGCAATAAATGCGTAAATATCAATCGTGTGTCTTTTGCACCTAAAGTGCGCGAGGCCTGCACGAATTCGCGACCTTGCAAGCTTAAAAATTCTGCACGCACTAAGCGTGTCACGCCCATCCATGAAGTGAGACCAATCACTATCATCACGTTGATAATGGAAGGCGTTAAAAACGCAATCACCGCCAAAATCAAAAAGAAACTGGGAATAGACAGCATCACATCGACTAAACGCATAATCACCGTATCGACCCAGCCGCGATAATAGCCAGCGATTGCGCCTAAAATAATGCCAATTGCGGTGGAAATTCCCACTGCAACTAAGCCCACTAACAAAGAAATACGGCCACCGTAGAGCATGCGGCTAAGTACATCGCGACCAAGACCGTCGGTACCCATCCAATGTTCAAAAGAGGGGGCGAGTAAAATGGCTTTGACGTTAATGTTATCGGGATCGTAGGGCGCAATGATTGGCGCGAGCATGGCGAGTAGAAATACAGTAACAATGATGATGAAACCCGCTTTGGATAAGGGGTTAGTTAAAGTTTTTAAGAGTAAGCTTTTATTCATTATTAATCTCGAACCACACCTCGTCGCACACGTGGGTCTGCCCATGCATAGGCGATATCAGCAATTAAATTGCCAATTAACGTGAGCGCCGAGCCGATGGTTAAAATGCCCATAATCACCGGAAAATCGCGCATCATCACGCTATCAAAAAATAGTTTACCCATACCAGGAATGGCGAATATTGTTTCAGCAATTACCGAGCCGCCAATTAAGCCAGGAATCGATAAACCAACAATGGTGATAAGCGGTAGCAAAGCGTTTCTTAGCGCATGCGTATAGACCACTTTGTGCTCGCTTAAGCCCTTGGCGCGTGCGGTAGTAATGTAATCTTGATGAAAAACATCCAGCATGCCGTTCTTAACAAATAGCGTAATGCCTGCCAAACCTGTCACAGAGGGAATGACAACGGGTAAAAATAAGTGGCTGAGGCTGTCTTTTAACTTGCTCCAATTGTCTAGAGACTCATAATTCAAACTATGAAGACCTGAAATAGGCAGCCAGTTATTGACGACGCCTAGCCAATACATTAACAAAAGTGATAACCAAAAGCCTGGAATAGAAAAACCAATAAAATTAAACAATGTAATGGACTTATCTTGCCAAAGCCCGTATTTACGTGCGGCAATAATACCTAATGGAATCGCTAGCGTTAGCGTGATGATGAGTCCTAGAATATTAATCATCAGGGTGATGGGCAAAGCTTCTTGTACCATGCCTTTGGTGATGTTGCCATCTTTGTCGGTAGTCTGCCAAAACACGGGCTTTTGATGACTGGCAAAAGAGTTGCCGAAATCCAGCGTCGCCATGCGCTTCATCCATAAGCCGTATTGCACGATGACGGGCTTATCTAAATTGTACAGTTCGCGCAGTTTTTGGCGTGATTCTTCCGAAGTTTTGGGGTTAAACGCTGCTTCGTTACTGGTGATATCGCCAGGCGCTAAGTGCATGATAAAAAAAGAGATTAAGCTGATTCCAATGAGTAAGGGAATCATCCAAAGTACGCGTTTTATGAGGTATTTAATCATTTAACTGCTATTTCATTTCTGCGTAGTGGCTCTGGAATATACCAATCATAAGAGTTCCAGCCCAGACCAGCAGGTGGAGCGGGGCTGTCGATGCCTTTGATGCGTTTGTGAATGGCGCTTAAGCCATAACCTGCAGAAAGATACACAATCGGGCTGTCTTCTAGCAGCACTTTGGCAAACTCGTGGTAAATTTTCATACGTTTGTCGGGGTTAAGTTCTAAGCGACCTTGTTCTAACAGCTTGTCAATAGTGGGATTGTTGTAGCCAATAAAATTAAATTGCCCAGGCGCTTGTTGGCTAGAATGCCAAATATTATATTGATCTGGGTCTAGTCCCAAGCCCCAGCCTAGTACCACTACATCAAAATCGCCCGTTTTAATAAAACGGCTGATAAAGCTCGCCCACTCAATAGCGCGGATATTAGCTTGTATGCCAACGTCTTTTAGTCGTCGCTGAATAAGAACCGCTGATTTTTCGCGCTCTTTATTTTGATTGGTGATGATTTCGAAGCTAAATGGCTTGCCGTCGCGCTCCAAAATGCCATCACCGTCTGAATCAATAAATCCTGCTTCTTTAAGCAATACTTTGGCCTTTGCTGGGTCGTAAGGGTAGGGTTGAAGCGCAGGGTTGCTCCAGCGTGTGCCTGGCTTGTAGGGCGAGGCAATATCGATGCCTAGGCCCAAATAAACACCATCTATAATCTCTTGTTTATCAATGGCATAGTTGAAGGCATGGCGGACGCGCACATCATCAAAAGGTTTGTGTTTGAGATTGAAGCCCAAATAGGTGTAACCGCTGCCGAGCTCTTTGTAGAGTGCAAGTTTTTGCTGTAACTCTGGTCGCGCTGGGATGATGCGCGCGTATTTAATAGGGTCTAAGCCCATGCTGTCGATATTGTCTGCCATTAGCTCTAAAAATTGTGCAGAACTATCTGGAATAATGCGTGTGATGAGATTATCAATTTTCGCTTGGCCGAGCACTGCGTTGGCGTTGCGCGAAAGCTTAATGTTTTCGCCATGTGTCCAACTGTCTAGTTTGTAATAATGGCTACCAACTGGCTTACGTGCAAAGGCGGTAGTGTGTAAATCTTGGCCTGCTAGTAAATGTTTAGGCAGTATTTGTAAACCAGACCAGCTATCGAGCGCAGGCGCGTAGGCTTGCTCGTAGGTCACGCTAAACGTAAGTACATCTGGGGTTTCGGCCTTCTTTACTAATTGGTAGTCTGAGGCATAAGGGCTGCCCGTTTTCTCATCTATCACCGCTTGCCAAGTCCACAGTACATCTGCACTAGTGAGTGGTTTGCCGTCTGCCCATTTAAGATTAGGTTTGAGCTTGAAAGTGATGGTTTTTTGGTCGGCAGAAATTTGCCAGCTCTCAGCGAGCTCACCTTCAAGGTCTAAATTCTTGTCGTATTTAAGTAGTTTATTGAAAATGTTGGATGAGATTGCGCCCGCAGCAGATTCGCCTGCGACCATATAAATTAAGCCAGAAGGCTCGCCAATAGTCGCATCTATGAATGTGCCGCCAGATTGGCTGGGATAAGTTTGGTTAAGTTTTTTTAAGGATTCGCTGCTGGCATCTTGTGAGGGTTTGCTGCAGGCGCTGAGTAGAATTAGCAGCAGCAGAGTGCTGCTGGCTTTAGCATTTCTATTCAGTTTTTTTAGTTTTAGAAATGCCAAATTTTTCATCATGTGTTTATTTTAATCGGATATGCGAACGAACGCGAATGTGTCCCGATGATTTTCTTTTAGTTTTAATGCTTCTTTTGTGCACACTCGCTTTTTTGTAACTGTTTTTGCTTGCAAGTTTGCTGCTTTTATTACTTGCCTGTTTGCTGATGCCATCTTTAATCTTTAAAGTTTGTCCGGCTTTAACTTTGCTACTTTTTAGGCGATTTAGTTTCATCAGTGCCTGCGTGCTCATGTCGTACTTGTCAGCCAGAGCAGTTAGCGTTTCACCTTTTTTAACCTTGTGTGTGACGCTACGCGTGGCTTTAGGTTCATTTTCATCAGTTTCATCTACACTTTCATCTGCGACATCATTATTGGCCATCTCAGCTGCGTTGATGCTGTCCGATTGGATTTCAGACGCGTTGCTAATAGGCTTGCCGCTATAGGCGGCGGGCACCAACATCGCTTGTGCGTTACGCATTTTTTTCGCAGTGGGTAAGCCGTTTACATCGCGCAGATGGTTGACATTCATACCAAATTTGTTGGCAATATTATCCACCCGCTCGCCGCGTTTGGCGTTATAAGTTTGCCAGCTAGTCAGTGGTTTATCGTAATTTTTGAGATTTTCGACAAAGCGTTCTGCTGACCAAACGGGCAATAATAATTGATGCTTTTCGCCTGTAGAAGTGCTTGTAGCTGTAATCACGGGGCGGTTGTAGCTTGGGTTGAGCGAAGTAAATTCATCATAAGAAATCTCTGCCAATTGTGCGGCTAACTTTGCGTCGATTTGCTTGGGTGTAGTGACGCGCGCAAAATAAGGCCGGTTGGGAATTGAGCCAATGCTTAAGCCAAATTTTTCAGGCTCAGTGATGATGTTTTTAATGGCTTGTAACTTGGGTACATAGTTTTTAGTTTCTGGCGGTAAACTTAAACTTTGGTAATCTGTTGGCAATCCCTGGCGGCGATTTTTATCAATTGCGCGCTGCACCGTGCCTTCGCCCGCATTGTAGGCGGCTAAAGCCAAATCCCAAGCGCCAAACATGCCATGCAATTTTTGTAAGTAATCGAGCGCAGCGTTGGTGGCGGCGGTCACATCGCGGCGATTATCTACCCACCAATCTTGTTTAAGGCCATAATTTTTGCCAGTGGAAGGGATAAACTGCCAAATGCCAGATGCGCGGCTACGCGAGTAAGCTTGCGGGTTATAAGCACTTTCTATCATGGGTAGCAGCGCAATTTCTGTTGGCATGCCTCGCTTTTGCACTTCTTCGACGATGTGAAAAAGATATTTTTGGCTACGCTC
>JANMYB010000037.1:0-35146 GCA_031381645.1 Methylotenera sp. | reverse complement strand
GATTTTTGAACGCGACATTAAATACAAAATTATCCGCGAAGGCATTTGCCTGCCCGATGTGCCTGAAAGCGTGATTAATCGCTACCCAAAAATTGCCGCAGGCATTAAGGGCTTGCGCGATGCGGGTTATGGCATTTTGGTGAAAGATGCCTCGCTTGGTGGGGAATATCCTGTGATGTGTGTCACATTATTACACCCAGAAGACCAAGGCTGCTTTGCCAGCTTTGGTGCACATCCGCGCTTTGAAGTCGCGCTTGAGCGCGCACTTACTGAGTTATTACAAGGCCGCGCACTTGGTAGCTTGACAGGTTTTGTTGCACCCGGTTTTGATATGGAAGAAATCGCCGACTCACAAAATTTAGAAATCCATTTTGTAGATTCTAGTGGCGTAATTAGCTGGGACTTTTTACGTAGCACACCTGATTACGAATTTGTGGACTGGAATTTTGGAACGACTACAGATGAGGATTACCACTGGTGCGTGAATACGATTCATGCCAGCGACCATGATATGTACATTGCGGATTTTACGCATTTAGACGTTTACGCCTGCCGTATTTTTGTGCCGGGCATGTCAGAGATTTATCCTGTAGAAGAATTGGAGTGGGCGAATAACACCGTAGGTAATTTGGTACGCCCTTATGTTTTAAAGCTGCAAGATTTAAGCAAAAAAGAATCTGCCGAGCTGTTAAAAGTGCTACTCGATTTGGATATTGCCGACGATTTACCCGTCACCATGCTAATCGGCCTGTGCGCAGATGCCAACACTGCATGGATAGATTTACGGGTGGGAGAGCTTAAAACCCTTGCTGCCCTTGCTTGTGATACGACTGACGACATTTTGGATGGCTGTGCTTGGATTGCCCAATTTAACGAGTTGCCTGCCGCGCGCGCCAGCGTTTATCGTTGCATTGCCAATATTGTGCAATTAAACGAAGAAATGAACAGCAGCAAGCCTTTTGAGAATAATCTGCAGCTGATGTACGGCATAGAAATACTACAGCAAGCACTGAAGCTAATCAGTGGAAGTGAACAATATTTCGGCCTAGCTAATTTAGGTGCGAATATGGAAGGCAGCAAAATGCATCAGCAATTGCTGAAGGCTTACGGCAAAATTTGGAAAATTTAAACCATGAGAATCAAAGCATGAGAATCACAGCATGAAAATCCCCCACAGACTGCAACCGTTAGTAGAGGATGGCTTGATTGACGATGTAGTTCGCCAACTGATGAGTGGCAAAGAGGCGATGGTGTTTGTGGTGCGCTGCGGTGATGAAGTGCGCTGCGCTAAAGTGTATAAAGAGGCGAATAAAAGAAGCTTTCGCCAAAGTGTCGATTACACCGAGGGCCGCAAAGTAAAAAATAGTCGCCAAGCACGCGCCATGCAAAAGGGCAGCAAATACGGGAGGGAGTCGCAAGAAGCCGCTTGGCAAAGCGCCGAGGTTGATGCGCTGTATCGCCTCGCCAATGCTGGCGTACGCGTGCCAGCGCCGTATAATTTTTACGAAGGCGTGCTGCTGATGGAGCTAGTCACAGGTAACGACGGTAACGCCGCACCGCGCTTGAATGATGTGCAATTGAGTACTGAAACTGCGCGCGAATATCACGCGTTTTTAATTAAGCAAGTCGTGCGTATGCTGTGCGCGGGTCTTGTGCATGGCGACTTATCTGAATTTAATATTTTAGTTGGTAGCGATGGCCCAGTCATTATCGACCTGCCGCAAGCGGTGGATGCCGCAGGTAATAATCACGCCAAAGACATGCTGGTGCGCGATGTGACTAACTTGGCGAATTATTTTGGCCAATTTGCGCCTGAATTATTGATAACGCAATACGCTAAAGAAATTTGGGCATTGTACGAACATGGTGATTTAACAATTGAAAGCAAGCTCACTGGCCACTTTTCTGAGACCAAAAAAACGGTGGATATGCAAAGCGTGATACGCGAAATTAAAAATGCCGAGTTTCAAGAAGCAGCAAGACTAAAAAGATTGGCTGAGTCGAGTCTTGCGGAAGCGAAAAAAACTTAATCCGCAAACACTTGATTCCACAAAGCTTTTACAGCGCTCGCATGCTCGCTGACCATAGCTACATCCACTCGCATATGTAACGCGCCTTGTAGCTTGAGCACATGTTGCATGCGACGAAAGTCTCGATATGCAAACACTACTTTTTCGGCCAAATTTTGGTCAATAATTTTAAGTTTAGACAACAGTTTTAATAAGCCAATATTACCGATATTACCTGTGAGTTTGGGGTGTTGTTTTGAATGCACCAACACTAAATATTGCACCAAAAATTCCACATCAATAATACCGCCTATGCTGTGTTTAATATCAAACATACCCGCAATAAAAATTTGTGCGGCGCGCATTTTTTCACGCATGGCAAGCACTTCGGTTTTTAGTTTTTCGGTGTCGCGTATTTGAGTGATGACTTCAATACGAATTTTATCAAAAACCTCACCAATACTGGCATCGCCTGCCACAAATCGTGCACGCGTAATGGCTTGATGTTCCCAGACCCAAGCTTTATGCAATTGATAATCGCGAAAAGCTGCGACCGAACTCACCAGCAAACCGCTGTTACCATCTGGCCGCAATTGCAAATCAGTTTCATAGAGTAAACCTGCATTGGTTGCGCTATTAAACCAACTACTAATACGCTGCGCAAAGCGCGCATAATTCTCTGCAGCATTTTCATGCTCATCTTGGTAGAGGAAAATAATATCCAAATCTGACATATAGCCTAATTCTTTGCCACCGAGTTTGCCATAGCCAATCACTGCAAATTGAGGTCTTTCGCAATGTTTAAACTTTAAACTTTGCCAAATAACTTGCAAGCTCACTTCTAAAATCGTATCAGCCAAGGCACTTAAATAATCCGAAAGTGTTTCTAACTTAAGCCTTTCAGCCACGTCCTGTGAAGCAAAACGCATAATGGCCGCATGTTTAAAATGGCGCATTGCGTCCATTTGCGCTTCAGCGTCACCTAATAGTTCAGCCATTTTTTCACTCAGTTCCGCACGCATTTTTGCAAAATCCGGCACGGCATAAAGTGTTCGCGTATCCAATAACTCATCCAGCAAAATCGGATGTGCAGTCAGATATTGCGCCAACCAAGGGCTAGCGGCGCAAAGCTTAATCACTAAATGCAAGGCTTCTGGAAACTCCGCTAGCAACGCCAAATAACTGGCACGACGGCAAATATTTTCCAGCAAAATAATCGTGCGTAGCAACGCCACATCTGCATTACTCTCCAAAGCTGATTGTCGAATCACCAACGGCATTAAAGCATCAAATCGCTGGCGGCTAAGCTCGGGTAATTGCTGGTAACGATTACTTGCACGCAACATTTGCAGTCTAGAAAGCGTTTCAGCAGCATCGCTGTAGCCATTATTCAGCAAGGCTTTCAGGGCTGCATCTTTTTCGATTGCGCCTTGCCAAACTGCGTTTTCTTGCTCATTTTGATGTAGGGTTTTGTCGTTAAAAGTCGCATCAAAATGTTGCGCGACGATTTTTTTGTGCACATTCAATTCTGCTAAAAACACATCCCAATTTTCGAAATGCATTGCACTAGCAATGCGCGCCTTTGCCTCATCGGTTTTAGGCAAATCCTGAGTTTGCTGGTCTTCCACATACATCAATCGGTGCTCTAAATTGCGCAAAAAAATGTAAGCAGCAGTTAGCTCATCTACTGTTTTTTCATCTAATAACCCTTTAATTTTTAATAACTTTAATACTTCTAATGTGGGTTTTATTTGCAAACTGATATCTTGCCCACCACGAATTAATTGAAACACTTGCGCGATAAACTCTATCTCGCGTATGCCGCCACGCCCAAGTTTAATATTGTCTTGCTGACCTTTTTGCATCACATCGCGATGAATCTGCAATTTCAAATCGCGCATGCTATTTAACGCATTAAAGTCTAAATATTTCCTAAAAATAAATGGCCTAAGAAGCGCATGGATATTGGCTCCTAAGCTGGCACTATTTTCGTAATTAATCGCGCGACCTTTAATCCAAGCATAACGCTCCCACTCGCGTCCGTTGTTTTGATAGTAATCTTCTAGCGCGTCTAAATTTGAAACTAATACACCCTCACTGCCAAACGGCCGCAGCCGCATATCGACGCGGAAAACAAAGCCATCTTCGGTAGTTTCGTCCAACGCAGAGATGACTAGTTTAGCAAGTTTGGTGAAAAAATCTTGGTTAGAAATCACTTCATTTCCATTCGTTTCGCCTTCTTGCTCGTAAGCAAAAATCAAATCGATGTCAGACGACACATTGAGCTCGCTGCCGCCTAACTTCCCCATGCCAATGACAATAAAATCTTGCGGCTCACCTGCTATGCTGCGAGGCATACCATGCATGGCGAGCAACCAAGTTTGGTAAAAATTTATAGCGGCATTTAGTGCGATTTCTGCCAAATTTGTGGTGGTTTTTACGACTTCATCTAAATTGGCTAAACCGTTTAAATCGCGATAAATAATGCGTAAAATCACACGCTGGCGCAACTGCCGTAATATTTTTTTAAGTCCGTTTTCATCACTGATTTTTGCTGCAATCAAAAATTGTTGCATTTCCGCGACCACATAGGCTTGGCGATGATTTTGTAGCAAATCATCCAACAATTGCGCATCTTTTGTAAACAATCGTACTGCAAACGAACTGCATTCCACCATACGCTTAACACCTGCTACAAAACTAGCGTCGGAGGGGCTTTCAGTGAGTAATTTATCAAGTGTAAGCATCAGTTTTTTAAGGTAATATTACGCATTATTATTTAATAACATCTTACATTATTCATTACAACTAAAAGTAAGTTTGGGAGTGTAGTCGCATGTCAATTGAGTCAGTTCTTCATGAAAATCGCATATTTCATCCAAGTGATGCCTTTAAAAGTCAGGCGCATGTGTCTGGCATGGACGCCTACCATGCGCTATGCGCCGAGGCAACAGCAGATTTCCAAGGTTTTTGGGCAAAACTGGCGAGAGAGCTTTTAGTATGGCACAAGCCTTTCACCAAAACCTTGAACGAAGAAAACGCGCCGTTTTACAAATGGTTTGAAGATGGCGAACTGAATGTTTCGGCCAACTGTTTAGATAAACACTTGAATACTATTCCAAACAAAACCGCGATTATTTTCGAAGCGGATAATGGTGAGAGTAAAAAAATTAGCTACAAAGAGCTATATCACCAGGTGTGCCGGTTTGCGAACGGCTTAAAAAAACTTAATTTACCTCTCGGTGCGCGCGTCATCATTTATCTGCCAATGGGTATCGAAGCTGTTGTGGCTATGCAAGCCTGCGCAAGGTTGGGTTTGATTCACAGCGTGGTTTTTGGCGGCTTTTCGGCAAAAAGCATCCACGAGCGCATTTTAGATGCAGGTGCTTCGGCAATCATCACTTCCGACGGCCAGTTTCGCGGTGGCAAAACCATGCAGCTGAAAGCCGCAGTGGATGAAGCACTTAGCATGGGCGGATGTGAGAGCATTCAAAAAGTTATTGTGCTGAAAAAAACTGGTCAAGAAGTAAGTTCTGGCGGAAATGACGTCTGGTGGAATGATTTAATTGCTGGTGTTGCTGATACTTGTGAACCCGTCTTAGTCAATGCAGAGCATCCGCTTTTTTTACTCTATACAAGCGGCTCGACAGGCAAGCCAAAAGGGGTGCAGCATAGCTCTGCAGGCTATTTGCTACATGCGCTTAACACCATGCGCTGGACTTTTGACATCAAACCAAATGACGTATTTTGGTGCACGGCCGATGTGGGCTGGATTACTGGCCACACTTATGTAACTTATGGGCCTCTAGCAATGGGTGCGACGCAAGTGATTTTTGAAGGCATCCCGACTTACCCAGATGCTGGCCGCTTTTGGCAAATGATAGAAAAACATAAAGTTACCATCTTTTATACTGCCCCAACGGCTATTCGTTCGCTGATTAAAGCTGCTGACACTACACCAAGTACGCATCCTAACAATTATGATTTAAGTAGTTTGCGCATTTTGGGCTCAGTCGGTGAGCCGATTAATCCAGAAGCTTGGATGTGGTATTTTGAAAATATTGGTGGCAGCCAGTGTCCAATTGTGGATACTTTTTGGCAAACTGAAACAGGCGGCCATGTCATCACCCCGCTACCAGGTGCAACTCCATTAGTACCTGGCTCATGCACCCTACCGTTCCCAGGCATAGATATTGACGTAGTCGATGAAACAGGCAAAGATGTGCCTTGGGGCACAGGTGGTTTGTTGGTCATTAAAAAGCCTTGGCCATCGATGATACGCAACATTTATAACGACCCTGAACGCTATAAATCTAGCTACTACCCAATTGATTTGGGTGGCACGACTTACTTGGCGGGTGATGGCGCGGTGCGCGATGCCGTTACTGGCAACTTCACCATTATGGGACGGATTGATGACGTGCTGAATGTATCTGGGCATAGATTGGGCACCATGGAGATTGAATCCGCACTCGTTTCAAACCCACTCGTTGCTGAGGCCGCAGTAGTAGGCAAACCACACGACATTAAAGGCGAGTCAGTTGTTGCTTACGTGGTACTAAAAGGTGCTAGACCAACTGGAGAAGAAGCAAAAAAAATCGTTGAAAATTTACGCAATTGGGTAGGCAAAGAAATTGGGCCAATTGCTAAACCAGATGAAATTCGCTTTGGTGACAATCTGCCAAAAACTCGTAGCGGCAAAATTATGCGTAGATTATTACGCAGCTTGGCAAAAGGCGAAGAAATCACTTCGGATATTTCAACGTTAGATAACCCAGCTATTTTGGAGCAGTTGAAAGAAGTGATTCGTTAATCAATGTCGCGCTAAACCAATGAAAGAAACACTACAACCTGGCATTAAGTATGTGCATAAGTTTATAGTGCCTACATCAAAAACAGTGCCTGCGCTCTATCCAGAATCTGCAGAGTTCACGGCAATGTCAGAGGTATTTGCGACTGGGTTTTTGGTGGGTTTTCTTGAGTGGGCTTGCATTAAGGCAATCAACCCACATCTCGATTGGCCAGAAGAGCAAACGGTTGGTATACACATCAATGTCAGCCACGAAGCGGCAACACCGCCTGGACTTGAAGTGACAGCATCAGTAAAACTTATTACGGTTGATGGCAAAAAACTTATTTTTGCAGTTGAAGCGCACGATGGCATCGACCTTATATCCAAAGGCATGCACGAGCGATTTATAATCAACAAAGCCAAGTTTGATTCAAAGGTCAGCACAAAAAAAGGCCCACTACTGTAAAATAGCGCTTTTGCAATTTAGAATCCAATTAGCATGAGCGCCCTTCAAGACGAAATTTCCCGCCGCCGTACTTTTGCCATCATCTCGCACCCAGATGCGGGCAAAACCACATTAACTGAAAAACTATTGTGGTTTGGTGGTGCGATTCAAGTAGCGGGTGAAGTGCGTGGGCGTAAGGCCTCGCGCCATGCTACTTCGGATTGGATGGAGCTTGAAAAACAACGTGGTATTTCAGTCACCTCTTCCGTCATGCAATTTCCGTATCGCGAACACATGATTAATCTACTGGATACACCTGGCCATGATGACTTTTCGGAAGATACTTATCGTACGCTAACGGCGGTGGATTCCGCCGTGATGGTGATTGATGCAGTAAATGGCGTAGAGGCTCAAACCATCAAGCTGCTGAATGTTTGTAGAATGCGCGATACGCCGATTATCACGTTTATTAACAAGCTAGACCGCGAAAGCCGCGAGCCAATTGAGTTGCTGGACGAGATTGAAACCACGCTGGGCATGGAATGCGCGCCGATGACTTGGCCGATTGGCATGGGTAAATCGTTTCGTGGCGTTTATAATCTTTACACAGACACCATTTCGTTTTTCGATCCACGTGCGGAAAAAGGCACGTCGGAAGTAATTATAGGCCTCGATAATCCGCGTCTAGACGAACTTTTAGGTCATGTTGCGGCAGATTTGCGAATCGATATTGAGCTTGTACGCGGTGCATCACATACGTTTGATGCGGCGCGCTTTTTGGATGGCAAACAAACACCTGTGTATTTTGGCTCGGCTATTAACAATTTTGGCGTGCAAAGCCTATTAGACGCAGTAGTTGACTTGTCGCCCACTCCGCTTGCGCGCAACACAGCAACAAGATTGGTTGCGCCAGATGAACCAAAATTCTCAGGTTTTGTGTTTAAGATTCAAGCCAATATGGATCCGAAACATCGCGATAGAATTGCGTTTTTGCGCGTGTGTTCTGGCCGATTTGAGCGCGGCATGAAAATTAAGCAAGTCAGCACTGGAAAGCAAATTGCCGTGAATAACGCCATTACTTTTATGGCGCAAGACCGCACCACCATGGACGAAGCGTATTCAGGTGACATTATCGGCATCCCGAATCATGGCACGATTAAAGTCGGCGATACATTCACTGAGGGTGAAGCATTAAAGTTCACGGGCATACCGTCATTTGCGCCCGAGTTTTTCCGCCGCGCACGCATTAAAAACCCGATGAAAATGAAGCAATTGCAAATTGGCCTAAAACAATTGGCAGAAGAAGGCGCAGCGCAACTTTTCCGCCCACTATTAAGCAATGACTTGATTTTAGGCGCAGTCGGCATGTTGCAATTTGAAGTCGTCGCGCACCGTTTAGAACACGAATACAGCGTAGATATGGTGTTTGAACCTTACGACTGCTACACCGCGCGCTGGCTGAAAGGCAGCGATGCCGACCTAAAAGCCATTGCTGATAAATACGGCTTTAATGTGGGGCTAGATGGCGCGGATGGCTACGTTTACTTAGCACCGAATCGTGTGAATTTACAGATGGCGCAGGAAAGGTATCCTGAGATAGAATTTGCCGAAACGCGCGAAATCGCCTAACATTTTGACTTAAAGGCTTTTATGGCTAATTGGCGTGATAATTATAAACCTGAAAAACTCGTAGAATTTATTAATGAGGCGGCAATAATTGCACAAGACGGCAGCGTTTCTTATAGTGGATTTGCTATTGATGAATATCGCGTTCTTCTAGGAGGAATGTTAGAACTTAATAAGCAAGTGCCCGATATTGAGAAAAAGAGAATTCTCACAAAAGCATGCTTTAAAACACCAGATGGGAAAATAACTAAAGATAATCTGCTTAAATGTATTAACAAACTTGAATCTGAATACCTTAGCCAACCAATTATAGAGTTTCGATTACTTACTGGCATTTCCCTAAGCCGTGACATTAAAGTCCCATTACATCGTATTAACGGCTCAAGCATATCAATCAACCCTAAATTAACTAAGCGAATGAATAGTCGAAGGGCGCAATCACTAGAAATGGCTAAGCGCTCTATAATTGGCAGCTATCCGCGCTTGTATGCGGATGTTTTAGTTACAGTAAAGGCACGCTCTACATATGAGGCAGGTCAGAGCGCACTAGACAGCTTAGATTTTCTGCGAGGAATGTGGAATTTCTGCGAAAATCGCAGGCTACATACAAGAAAATCTTATTCAGCAAAACAAAAACCAGTGAACTCCATCTTACTAGCCCCCATCCACACACTACACTTGCAAGATGGAAGCCCCGCTTCTGAATCTTGGTGGTACGAGCCAAGTTACTTAGAACCTACAGCACTGTTTACTAGGCAAGCCGAATTTGATGAAATATTAAAATTTACACAAAGCTTCCGAAAACATCTTGGTCGTTCATCCTACCAATCAGAACTAATCGCAATCACTCTTAGGTACGCTAGGGCATTGGATACACGAGACCTAAACGACGCTTTCCTTAAGTTATGGGGCGTACTAGAAACACTAACTGGGACAGGGCTTGGAAACACGACGTACAAAGAGGCGATTCGACGTGCAGCCTTTATAGTGCCACATCATGATTATGACTATTCATTGCAAGTACTAACTTACTTAAAGGACTTCAGAAATAAGTTTGTTCATGCTGGTTCTGAATCAGATGAGATAGAATCTTTGCTATTCCTACTGAAAAGATACGTTGAGATTTTATTGGAATTTCACCTAGGAAACAGTTTCAGATTTAACTCTATAGTCGATGCTTGTAATTTTATGGATATGCCTAACGACAAAAAAATATTAAATGAGCGAATGAAGATTTTAAATTTCGCAAGAAAATTCGTCAGCTAACATTAATGCTGCACGAAGTTGCTTAAGCTTCAAACGCCTCACACAACTGGCTTAACATCTGCCCAAATAGCGGCAACACTTCCTCTTTGCTGTGCGGGCTGTCGTCGTCGGTACCAGCTACTACAAAGCTTACCGTGAGTTTATCTAAATTCTCGCGGAACTCGCTCCAGTGTTCGGCTTCAGCTTCGCCGATGAGTTTGAATTTGGTAAAGCCACTTTCGATAATTTCCATTAATTCCGCTTCTGGCAAACCTGCAAATAAGGTTTTTGCAATGATAATTTGCGCGGCGGTTAAATCTGGCATGTTTGTTTCTCGAGAACCAGTTTCGGCGGCTAGCGGCGCGGTAAAAAACGCAAACGCCAACAGCGCATAAGTTTGATACACGCTTAACATATCAAAGTTATTTTTGTGCTCAAATGCAGGCTGTCTATCGGCCGCTTGAATCGCCTTGAAAGTGACGTAGCTAGCTAAATAATGCGCGGAATCCAGCGCGTTATATTCGCTTAAATTAATGTTGTGTTTTGCACCATCATCGTCAAAAGTTTCCGCAAGACATAAGGCGTGCAGCAAAGTGAGGCGTTTTGAATAATCCATATCGTTCTCTTTTTTAGTTAATTTCTAGTTAGGTTTTTTAGTTTACTTCGGGTAAAGTTTCAAGCTGTTCATGCAGCTCTAGCCAGCGCATTTCGGCTTCATCAATTGCGCCGCTAAGTTCGGCTTGGCGTTTTAGCAAGCTCTGTAATTCTTGTTTATTTTCAACTTCATATAAAGCGGTTTCACTGGCTCGTGTATCTAAATTTTCTTTTTCTTGGTTTAATTTTTCAAGCTGTTTTTCAATCTGCTCAGTCTCTTTTAGTAATGGCCGGCGCTGCAGAATGCGTGCTTGTCGTTCTAATTTATTTTGCGTGTAATTGTTTAAATTAACCGCCTTGGGAGGCGCATGGATATTGGCTTGCAGGACATCGTTTTGTGCGGTTTTTTGATCTGATAACCAAGCTTTATAATCTTCCAAATCACCATCAAATGCTTCCGCTTTGCCATGCGCAACTAACACAAATTTATCGCAGCTTGCTCTTAATAAAGCTCTATCGTGCGAAACCAAAATCACGCCGCCTTCGTAATCTTGCAGCGCGAGCGTTAAAGCATAACGCATTTCCAAGTCTAAATGGTTAGTTGGCTCGTCGAGTAACAGTAAGTTTGGTCGCGTCCAAATTAACAGCGCCAAGGCGAGGCGCGATTTTTCGCCACCAGAAAAATTTTCAATTGAGCTACGTGCCATGTCGCCTTTAAAATCAAAGCCGCCTAGATAATTCAAATGCTCTTGCTCGCGCGTGATCGGGTCTAGTCGCAGCATGTGTTGCAGCGGCGATTCGTTTAGGCGAAGTTGCTCTAATTGATGTTGCGCAAAATAGCCAATGCGCAAATCTTTGCCTTCAACTCTTTTGCCCGCTAAAGGTTTAAGTTCAGTCGCCAACAGTTTAATCAGCGTCGATTTTCCCGCGCCATTTTTGCCCAGCAAGCCAATGCGCTCACCTGGGCGAATTGCCATGATTACTTTTTTGAGTATAATTTTATCGGTGTAGCCAGCATCAATTTCATCCAGCACCAACAGAGGGTCTGGTGCGTTTAACGGCGCGCGAAATTCAAAGCTAAATTGCGAGTCCACATGCGCGGCCGAAATCAATTCCATGCGCTCCAGCGCCTTAATGCGGCTTTGCGCTTGGCGTGCCTTGGTAGCTTGTACGCGAAAGCGATCAATATAACTGTGCAAATGCGCGACTTTGCGTTGTTGTTTTTCAAACATCGCTTGTTGCAAAGCCAGTTTTTCTGCGCGTTGCCGTTCAAAATCGCTATAACCACCACGATACAAGGTAATCGTTTGCTGCTCAATGTGCAGCACATTGTCGATGACTGCATCCAAAAAATCTCTATCGTGCGAAATCAGCACTAAAGTACCGCGATACTCGCGCAGCCAGCCTTCTAACCAAATCACCGCATCCAAATCTAGGTGGTTAGTCGGCTCATCTAGCAGCAATAAATCGCTGCGGCACATCAACGCACGCGCCAAATTCAAGCGCACGCGCCAACCACCAGAAAATTCGCTTACAGAACGTGCCAAATCAGCCTGAGAGAAGCCTAAGCCATCCAGCAACGCCGATGCACGTGCTTTAGCGCTGTAACCTTCAATATCGCTTAATCGATGATGCAGCTCGGCAATTTTTTCGCCTTGATGATTGGTTTCTGCAACCATGAGCGCATGTTCAATTTCGCGCAGCTCTACATCGCCATCTAGCGTAAATTCTAACGCAGGCAAATCTAGCGCTGTCATTTCTTGCGCCACGTGCGCAATTACCCAATTTGGCGGCATTTCCAAATCGCCAACTTCGGGCTGCAACTCGCCACGTAGCAAGGCAAACAGCGAAGTTTTGCCTGCGCCATTCGCGCCAATCAACCCAACCTTATGGCCTAGATGTAGTTGAAAAGATGCCGCTTGTAGCAACACCTTCACACCGCGCGTGAGCGTTAAATTTCTAAATTGAATCATTCAATCAAACCCATGTGCGCCTTAACCAAACTTGAACTTATTAGCCAAATGTCAGCCAAATCGGTCAAAAGGCGTTATTCTAAAGCAATCTAGCCTGGTTTCTTATTAAATGTTTACGTTTTATTAACAAGTTATTCACCCAAATTAAAGTAAAATAAACGCTAACTTCCAATGCGCAATGCCAAAAAATTGACACCATACTAAAAATTCTAATAAATTCCTTAAGCATGACTCATCTAAAAAAACTTTACCGCTGGGCCTTATACGCATTGTTATTTTTGCTAGGCATAGCAGCATTGGCGATGTTGGTGGTACGTTTTGTCATATTCCCAAATATCGATCAATATAAAGATGATATTGCCACCTTTGCTAGCAAAACCGCTGGGCAAAAAATCACCATCGGCGCCATAGAGACCGGCTGGAGTGGCATATATCCACATGTTGAACTAAAAAATATTGACGTATTTGACGCAGAAAATCGCTCTGCGCTACATCTAAACGATGTACAAGCGAACGTCTCGTGGCTTAGTCTACCTTTGTTGGAGCCACGCTTGTCCAAGCTCGTCATCTATCAACCCGAGCTGACCATACGTCGTAAAGCGAATGGCGACATTTACTTAGCTGGTATTAATTTAGCGGGCAAAAGTCAGCCAAAATTCCCCAATTGGTTGCTCAGTCAGGCCAAAGTTCGCGTAAAAAACGCGCAAGTGATTTGGTTAGATGATTTGCGTCAAGCGCCCCCACTATCGCTTAAACAACTCAATCTCACGCTACTCAACCCTGCTTGGAAAACCTTGTTTGGTCAGCACACGTTTAGCATTAATGCGCTACCTTCAATTGGCACCAACCATGTGATAGAAGCTAATGGGCGTTTTGTTGGGCGCGATGTTGGCAAAATAGACACTTGGCATGGCGATCTGTTTTTACAGCTAAAACAAGCCGATTTAGCCGTCTGGCGGCCTTGGCTAAACTATCCAGTAGATATCCAATCTGGCACAGGTGATGCGCAAATTTCGCTAGATTTTTCTGATGCAAAAATTGAAAAAGTGAAAATGCATGCCGCATTAAACAACCTTTCACTTACTGTAAATAAGCAGACTGTACCTTTTATCGCAAAACAATTTACTGGCGATATAGGTTGGAGCGACTTTAAAAACACGCAAACCATCAGCGCACAAAACATTAAGCTGATCACCAACACTGGCGTCAATATCAACAACGGCAGCGGCTATTATGCAAGTAGCGCCAAGAATGGCAAACCTTGGGTAAGCGCAGACCTGAAACTAGACCAATTTGATTTGGCTACCATTAAACAGCTTTCACCCTATTTTGACTTGCCAGAAAATGTAAGCAAGCAACTAAATGAGTTCTCGCCTGTGGGGGAATTACAAGGACTATCATTAGGTTATGAGGGTGAAGCGAAGAGTCCTAGCGCTTACAAAATCAACACTTCATTTAAAAAACTAGGTATTACTGCATACCAAAAAATCCCTGGCTTTAGCAACCTCACAGGCACAATAAAAGCCGATGAAGATGGTGGCGTAGTGATTTTAAACACGCAAAATGCTATGTTAGATTTAAAAGATATTTTGCGCTGGCCGATACCTGCAAACAAACTAAATGGCCAAATAAATTGGGAAATCAACAACAACAAAACCAAAGTCACTGCCAAAGAACTTTTTATTACCAGCCCACACATTACTGGTACGGTAAATGCTAGTTATGTCATGAACGACATCAAAGGTGGCCATTTAGATTTAGTTGGGAAATTTGGTAAGGGCAACGCCAAATACGCGCTTTTTTATTACCCAATCATGCTTGGTAAAGAGACCTTACATTGGCTTGACACCTCTATTTTATCGGGTCGCGCTGAAGATGTTAATCTAGTAGTTAAAGGCAATTTAGCGGATTTTCCATACGTAGATAAAAAGAATAAACTAGATAGGAAACTAGGAATCTTTAAAGTAACTGCCAAAATGAGCGATGTGGTATTGGAGTATGGTACTGGCTGGCCTGTTGTGGAAGGTCTGGGATTAGACATGCTGTTTGAGGGAAAACGCATGGAACTCAACGCCAATAAAGGTCATATTTATGGCAATAAAATCATCAAAAGCAGAACGGAAATTCCACAGCTTGACGCCGATTGGCCAATGTTGCATATTGTGAGCGAAGTAGAAGGATCAGTGGTTGATGGTATAAAATTCGTCAACGAGAGCCCCGTAAGGTTAGTGACGCAAGGCTTTACTGACGACTTAAAAACTGCAGGTAGTGGCAAGCTTTCATTAGAGCTAAAAATACCCATGCAAGACCTAGAAGCTGCGAAATACAAAGGCGTTTACAAAATCACTAATGGCACGATTTTCGCCAATGCAGATGTTGGTTTGCCAGAACTTAATAAGTTAAATGGCGTGCTTAATTTTACCGAGAACAGCTTAACCGCGCAAAATGTGAGCACAGAAATTTTGGGCGGCCCAGCACAGTTTAGCTTAGTTACTGGCTCTGACAAAATATTGCGGATAAAAGCCAATGGGCGTATTTTCGATGTTGGCATAAAAAAATTAGCTTCAAATGCGCTGATAGATAGCATGCAAGGCAACACAGACTGGACAGGTGATATCACCATTAAAAAACCGCTGGTTGATGTTAACTTGCGCTCAAACTTAGTAGGTATGGCCATACAACTTCCATCGCCCTTTAACAAGCCAGCTAACCAAGAAATGGCTTTTAACATTGAAAAAAAACAAAGCAGCCCTAGCAATGACAACCTAGACATTAAAGTTGGCAGCATCATTTCTGCAAAAATATTACGTACGGAACAAGCGGGTAAGCTAACTTTTGAACGTGGTGATATTGGTATCAATATGGCTGCAGAAACACCTAGTCAGCTAGGCATATCATTGCATGGTAAGTTGGATTATGTAGATGTAAACGACTGGTTAGTACTATTTAACAAGCCCCGCAATAAAGTGGATGCTTCGCCAATAACCATCAATAAAGCCAATGTTATCGTGCAAAAATTAGACGTTTTTGGCCGCAGGTTAAATGCGGTGAAGCTAGTTGCACAACCCAATACCACCGGCTTGCGAATAGCGATTGATAGCCAAGAAATTACTGGCGATGCGGAATGGCAAAACGCTGGTAACGGAAAAATTATTGCACGACTTAAAAATCTAAGTATTCCTAACAACAGCGAAGCAAGTAGTAGCGAACCTATTAAAATCGCCGAGAAAAAAGATTTCCGAAAGCTCACTAAGAGCTACCCTGCGTTGGATGTGATGGCGGATAATTTTCAGCTAGGCAATAAAAACTTAGGTAGTCTGGAACTGAACGCCTATGAAACTGGTGATGACTGGACTATTCAAAAGCTAAAAATTACCAACCCAGACAGCACGTTAACCGCCGATGGTAGCTGGCATAATTGGAAGCGTAACCCAAATACAAGCCTCAAATTTGCACTAAATGTGAGCAATATCGGCAAAACTCTCAAGCGTTTTGGTCAGCCAGATGCGGTAAAAGGTGGCGAAGCTGAAGTCATCGGTCAATTGCAATGGTCTGGTAGCCCGCATGAATTTGATGCTGATAGTTTAGATGGCAACTTCAAGCTAGAAGCCAAAAAAGGTCAAATTTTAAAAGTGCAACCTGGCGTTGGGCGTTTATTTGGCTTGCTTACTCTGCAAAGCCTGCCACGTCGCTTGAGTTTGGACTTTAGAGATTTGTTCAGCGATGGTTTTGCTTTTGATAAAATTAGCGCAAGTGCCAAAATTGATAATGGCATTATGCGTAGCGATGACTTTTTTATGACAGGGCCCGCCGCTGAAACCACTATCAAAGGTGAAACTAACTTAAAAACAGAAACGCAAAAATTAAAAGTGAAAGTTACGCCGCATGTCAGCGATAGTTTATCGCTTGCCGCGCTGGCTGGCGGCCCAATTGCTGGAGCTGCTGCTTTTGTTGCACAAAAAATACTGAAAGACCCGTTTAACAAAATTATCTCTAGTGAATACACCATTACTGGCACATGGGATAAACCAGTAGAGGTAGAATCAGAGAAAGATAATGTGCAAAAACCGAGCAATAAATCGCCACTAAACCCTTGATTATAAATTCAAACAAAAAGAAAAGTTTATGCCAATTACCTCGCGAAATAAAACACCAAAGCGCTATAGAAACGCCGCAGACAACGTAACCTCTAGTAGCAAGTCTCTCAATAAAGTCACTACGTCAGGCGTGGTAAGAGTAGCTGGCATTCAGATGGCGTCTAGTCCAAACGTAGCGTCAAACCTTACTGAAGCCGAACGCTTGATTACTATTGCAGTCGAGCAAGGCGCAAAAATTGTCGTGTTACCAGAATATTTCTGCATTATGGGAGCTAAAGAAAGTGACAAAGTAGGCGTGCGTGAAAAAGCAGGCGACGGTCTAATCCAACATTTTCTCTCAAAAATGGCGCGTGAATACGAGATTTGGCTCATCGGCGGCACTGTACCTCTAGCTAGCAACTTTCCCAACAAAGTGCGCAATAGCTGCTTGGTGTATAACGACAAGGGCGAACAAGTCGCGCGTTACGACAAAATTCATCTTTTCGGGCTCGATTTAGGCACCGAGCATTATCATGAAGAAAATACCATCGAGTCAGGTAACGAGGTTGTCGTAGTGGAAACGCCCTACGGCAAAATCGGCCTCTCCGTTTGCTACGATTTGCGCTTTCCCGAGCTGTATCGCGCCATGGGCGCTGTCGATATGATTGTCATTCCATCTGCATTTACTGAAACTACGGGTAAAGCACATTGGGAGTCGCTAATCCGCGCCCGCGCGATAGAAAATCTATGTTACGTCATTGCTCCCGCACAAGGTGGCTACCATTTATCAGGCCGCGAAACACATGGCAACAGCATGATTGTGGATCCGTGGGGCGTGATTTTAGATAGGTTGCCACGCGGCTCTGGTGTGGTCATCGCCAATATCAATCGTGACTATCAAACCAGCTTGCGCAACAGTTTGCCAGCACTGAAACATCGCACCATTAAGTCAATTTAATAACTGTAATTCAAGAATATACTTACGCTGCTTTTAAGCGGTGCTGGTATAGTACCCGTATGAAAATTGAACAACCTAATCTAACCAAAGCCGATCATTTTAGCATTGCAAACGATGTTTTGCTTAAGCCTGCAAGCCTTACTGCAAGCGGCTTGCAGGGCATCCTTTCTAACATTATGTCGCATCAAGTCGATTACGCCGATTTGTACTTTCAATATTCGCGCTCAGAATCTTGGGGCTTAGAAGAAGGGCAAGTCAAATCGGGCAATTTTTCGATAGACCAAGGCGTGGGAGTACGCGCTGTGAGCGGCGAAAAAACTGCCTTTGCCTATTCTGACGACATTAATTTGCCTGCGCTTAAAGCAGCGGCTGATGCGACGAAGTCTATCGCGGCGCTGGGTTTAGAACAAACTGGCAAAAGCATCATTAAACGCTCTGCAACTCAACTGTACCTGCCACAAGACCCAATCGCCAGCTTATCTGCAGACGCAAAAGTAAAACTACTTGAACGCTTAGAACAATTCGCGCGCAAAATTGACCCACGCGTGACACAAGTAATGGCGAGCATTGCGGGCGAATATGAAGTGATTATGGTAGCGCGTAGCGATGGCCTGATGGCGGCGGATGTACGCCCTTTGGTACGCGTTTCGGTGCAAGTACATGCTGAGCAAGACGGCAGACGCGAACAAGGCTCTAGCGGCGGCGGCGGGCGGTTTGATTACAGTTATTTCACCAATGAAATTTTACAAGACTATGCACAAAAAGCCGTGCATCAAGCCATTGTAAACCTCGGCGCGCGCCCTGCCCCCGCAGGTAGCATGACGGTGGTACTAGGTGCTGGCTGGCCAGGAATTTTGCTACATGAGGCCATTGGGCATGGGCTGGAAGGCGACTTTAATCGCAAAGGCAGTTCAGCATTCGCCAACATGATGGGCAAACAAGTGGCCGCCAAAGACATCACTATTGTCGATGACGGGACGATTGTTGACAGGCGCGGCTCACTAAATATAGACGATGAAGGCAACCCGACCAACCGAACCGTGCTCATTGAAAATGGCATTTTGCGCGGCTACATTCAAGACTCTCTCAACGCACGTCTCATGGGCATGGCTGTCACAGGTAATGCGCGCCGCGAGAGCTACGCGCACATCCCCATGCCGCGCATGACCAACACCTATATGATGAACGGCGACAAAGACCCTGCGGAGATTATTAAATCTGTTAAAAAAGGCCTATATGCGGCAAATTTTGGCGGTGGGCAGGTAGATATTACCAGCGGAAAGTTTGTATTTAGTGCTGCTGAAGCATACATGATTGAAGATGGTAAAATCACCTATCCAGTAAAAGGTGCAACGCTCATCGGCAACGGACCTGATGTGTTGAAACGAGTTTCGATGATAGGTAATGACATGAGGCTAGACAGCGGTGTCGGTACTTGCGGCAAAGAAGGCCAAAGCGTACCAGTTGGCGTTGGTCAACCGACCCTGAAAATTGATAGCTTGACGGTAGGTGGTACAGTTTAATATCATCTCAGTCGTGAGTGTATTAACTTTTGTGACCGTTTATTTAGAATCTTTAAAGAGAGGAGCTTCTCATGGCAACCGCAAAAACTACTGAAAAAAAACCAGCAACAAAAAAACCTGCCGCAAAGAAAGTAGCCGCAAGCAAACCAAAAGTAGTTGTCACTGGCAAAGCAAAATCGGTAAAAAAAGCTGCTGCGGAAAAGGCGCCAGCAAAGAAAGTCAGCAAAATGACCATTGCAAAAATTGGTGCTGCTGAGCGTTATAAAATGGTAGAAACAGCCGCTTACTTTATTGCAGAGCGTAATAACTTTGCAGGAACTAGTGCGGATTATTGGATTGCCGCAGAAGTGCAGATTAAAAAAATGCTAAAAGCTTAACTAAAGCTAAATAAGTCGCAATGAGCACATTTATTGCACTAAAAGTGGATCGACTCCTAAATACTTAAAAGTTATATTAATATAATTACGTATTCTTTTTAATTAAATAAAAGCTCTTGTATGATTGCTAGCTTCTAAGCTAATGGAAGCAAGCAAATGAAATTTCGTGATTTAGATTTAACAGATAATGCAGTCAACGCAGAGCACTCTGCGCTCGGCATTCCCCCTGTAGAGCAATCGGCTTTACATACAAAACACCCGATTTTATCTATCGCCATGTGGTTGGCTATTTTTATGTTAATAGCTGCAGCCGCTTATTTAATCAGTAAGTTATTCTCGCAAAATGGCTTTACGGGTGGTCAACAGCTAATTATTGATACTTTACAAAGCGATATTTTTTGGACTGCCGTTGTGGTTGGTTTAATTGCGCAAGCAATCGATGGCGCTTTGGGTATGGCTTACGGCATCACTTCTACCTCGTTTTTATTAGCCACTGGCGTAAGCCCAGCGGTTGCAAGTGCCAGTGTACACATTGCAGAAGTATTCACTACTGGAGTTTCGGGCGTTTCACACGTAAAACTGGGTAATGTGAACAAATCTTTATTTCTAAGATTGCTGATTCCAGGCATTATTGGCGCGGTTGTTGGTGCATTTATTCTCACCAGCATCGATGGAAAAATACTCAAGCCCTACATTTCAATCTACTTGCTCATCATGGGAGTTTATATTATTAGCAAAATTTTCCGCAAGTTAAAACCAGCTAAACAAGCACCTAAACACGTGGCTAAATTGGCGCTACTTGGCGGCTTTGTAGATGCTGTGGGTGGCGGCGGTTGGGGGCCAGTGGTCACAACCACGCTAGTCGGTTCGGGTCATAATCCGCGCGAAACCATTGGTACAGTTAATTTTGCAGAATTCTTTCTTACCTTTGCCAGCGCCATCGTGTTTTCAATATTAGTGGGCGAAGGCCCATGGCCGATTGTGGCTGGCTTGGTGATTGGCGGGCTATTTGCAGCACCGTTTGCGGCTTATGCCTGCAAAAAATTTCATGCACGTACTTTATTAATTTCAGTTGGCACTTTAATTTCTATCGTGAGCTTAGTTACGCTGTATAAAACGTTTTTAGCATAAGTATTAGGTAACAAAAAAGGCGCTTTAAGCGCCTTTTTTATTTCTAATTCAAAACTTATTTCAACACACGGTTTCTATATTCACCTGTACGTGTATCAATCTCAATTTTGTCACCTTGCGCAACAAATAAAGGCACAGGAATCTCAAAACCTGATGCCAATTTGGCTGGTTTCATTACCTTGCCTGATGTGTCGCCCTTCACTGCTGGCTCTGTGTAGGCTACTTCACGCACAACAGTGGTTGGTAACTCAACTGAAATCGCTTTGCCATCGTAAAAGCGAATATCCACTGGCATACCGTCTTCAATAAATGGTAGCGCGTCTTCCATAAACTCAGCATCCACATCATATTGGTTATATTCAGAATCCATAAACACATAAGTCGGATCAGCAAAGTAACTGTAAGTCGCTTCTTTTTTCTCCAGCACAATTACGTCAAATTTGTCGCCAGCGCCGTAAATCGTCTCACTTGGTGCATCTGTTAACAAGTTCTTAAATTTCATTTTTACCACTGCGGTGCTGCGACCAGATTTATTGTATTCGGCTTTTACCACCACCAATGGCACGCCATCGACCATAATCACGTTACCGGCGCGGAGTTCTTGAGCTGTTTTCATCGCTAAAATCTTTAAATATTTGTGAAGCGCGCATTATACGCGAGTTAAAGCTTATTGCAAAAAACCACCAACTTAGTGGCTAAATCGGCTTGTTTTGCGAGTTGTTGGCTTTGTTGAAGCGTGTGGCGGCTGATAGCAGGTAAATATGTTAAATACTCATTCCAAACGTCTTTTGGCATCTGCCCTGCAGACCAATATCTATGCACCTCGCAGAGCATGTTTTTTAGGTTTGTATTTGCATAAAAAATATCTAAAAACGCTTCAAGTTTCTTCATGTGCGCGCTTTCATCTTGCATATAAGGCTGCCAAATAAACGGCTTGCCCGCCCAAATCGCGCGTAGCCAACTATCTTCACCGCGCACAAAATTGAGGTCACAATCGCGTAGCAGCGCATCATAATCTGCCTGAGAGAGGAAAGGCAGAATATGTACGTGCAAATTACCACGCGTGAAATAATCGCCAACATCAATTAAATCTACACCAAAAAAATCAGCAATTTGTAGCAAAATACTGGTTGCGGGTACATACACCATAACCTTATGGCTATTGGCCTGCATGGCAGTAAGTAAATTTTTTATTGGTGCGTTTGGGTAACAAAATAGTGAGATTTTTAAAGTCTTTTGTCCTTCGACTGGCTCAGGACGAACGGTAGAGGTTTGATTAATCTGAACAATATTTTTTTCTCGAATCAAACCACCTGTCGCTTCTGTAAAACCTGGAAAGTAAAAGTAACGCATTAAACCATTTGCTTGTGGCGAAGGTTTTGCATGAAAATCTGCCACCCAACTTTCCGCAGAAAGATATTCTAAATTAATCCATTTGCTTTCAAAGTCAGCTGATTTATTTTGCACCATTGCCGACAAATAAGCAGGCGGTAAACCGCAAGAAAAAGTTTCTATCACCACATCAGCTGCTTGGCTAAAATCGGCAGTCTCGTCCCATTTTTCAATACTAATTCCATCGCGAACTTGGCTGTTTTCCGCAACACTTAAACTGGAAATAATCTTCTGCGCTGCTTCTAAATCGTCAATCCAAAGCCTGATTTCTAAACCATGCTCCACGTACAATTGCCGCGCCAAGCGCCAACATACGCCAATATCGCCAAAGTTATCGACGATTTTGCAAAAAACATCCCAGCGTGGTTTTGAAGCAAAATCAGTCAAAGCAAATCAATACCAAAGTTTTTTAACACATTCGCATAAACGTAAAAAATCACCAAAGTCACAAAGACGCAACTCAATAAAGTTGACCAAAACTCTAATTTTGGGAGTAAATAAGGAAACAATAAAAACATTGGTAAGGTAGGGATGACATACCAAAACGTGTAATAAGCATGATTGGCGATTTTAGTCATTGGTTGCTGTTCTACATAAAGCCAAATCAAGGCTAGCACGGTCACCAATGGTAGCGAGGCAATCAAACCGCCTAGCTTGTCATTGGCTTTGGCAAGCTCAGAAACCAGCACCACAACAGCGGCAGTGATAAAATATTTGATGAATAGATAAGTCATACATTTACTTTCAAAAGTAATGGCTTAATGGTAGTTTAACCATTAAGCCATGATTAGAAAAATAAAACTAAACAAAGAGTGGTGCGATAAAGGCAAAAAATGCACCCACACCAAATATTGCAACTGATAGCCAATAAATCATTAGTGCATTTTTACGCGTTCTGGTACAAACTGCCGCCAATACTGGATCTGCGGGGCAAGGCGCATTACGCGCCTGCCATTGTAAATAGCCAGCAATCACTAACATGGCGCCTGCTAGGCCGAATACTAATGGCTTATGCTCGCTAATCCATATTAACTGCGGGAAATTACCCACCAACGCCGTCAATGTTGCAGCCGAGCCTATCGCCACCAAGGTAGCCGGTAAAGCGCAACAAATCAGCGTAGAGCTGCTGGTGAAGAGCGATAAAATATTCGCTTTTCGCGCGGTTTTCACTGCGTTTAAATCAAAGTCCGCAGTTTTTACAGTAGACAAATCAACGTCTGTTTGTAATTGTGATGCCATTATTTTGCCTCCATTTCCATTTTGATATGCGCCACAGGATGCTCACTCATTTCAATTGAAGTCACTTCGTAACCCGCTTTTTTAACAATATCTTTGATGGTGTCGTTAGAAAGTGTTTGGCCATCTTTCACCTCTACCGCTACCAAGCGCTGTTTTAAGTTCACATATACATCTTTGGTTTGGCTGAGTGCACGCATTTTTTTCTCGATTCCTTGCGCGCAAAAAGCGCATACCATGCCGTTAACATTGGCTTTGATGGTTTGCGCTGCAAAAGCAGCATGACTTAATAATGCAGATAATATAATGGTCGTCAATAATAGTTTTTTCATGATAGTTTCCTTAAATTAAAATATATACATAAAGTTAAAGCGTGGTTCGCGTGAGTTATTCACGCCCGCTTCAACAAAAAAGCTTTTGTTAATCAAACGCAACATCGGGGTAACTTCTGTTTTTTCCGATAAGCTGTTCATGTTGCGCGCTTCCAAAATAAACCATGGCTGGGTTTTGTCGTAATCGCTTTCATAAAATGAAAAACCCGCACGTACTGAGGTGTAATCGTGATTAAGGTCACTTGCGCGATACAGCCGATGGGCGGCTTGGAAGTAAATGCGTGTGGTTTCATAATCAAACTGCACACCTGGGGTGGCCATGATTTTGTTAAAATCACGGTTTTCGCCTAGTTGTTTATCAGTACCCTGTAATGCGCCTATTCCGCCCTGAAACCACAAGTTAGCCTGCGCATGCGGTGCATTCCAGCGTTTGAGTAAGCGTGTGTAAGTCACTTCTTCTAAAGTACGTGATTTGGTTTTGTCGTCAGCACGCATATAGGTCGCACTCACGCCAAACGCATCACGAGGAGTGATGGCGTAGTTAATAAACGATTCGCGCCAGTTGTTATTGAAATCGCCCATGGCCATAAATGACTCATCAAAACCCATGGGTCCAGCTGTGCCGTATTGGCTCATCAGCGTTCCCAGCAATGACAATAGCAGTTTAAAACGATTGTAGATCATGATGTTTCCTTTATCTAACTGTCTGATTCACTGTAAAAATGACATCAAACCAAATGAGTACGCCCTAAATTTTGGACGCAACTAGGCTGTCAGATAAAAGAAATGGGTGGTCGTTGCAGGTTGGGTTGGGTGATTGAGATGTAAGTTTGATGTGAAAAATGCACTAATGCACTTGGTGCTAAGAAACTAGCGGCAGTCACATTACTTGGTAACGCCACTGTAGTACCTAAGCTGGCACACAGGGCTGCACAACTGGTTTTGCAAGTGCTTTTTTCACTATGTTTTTTTGTATCTTGTACATTACCATTCATATTGTCATGGCACGGCATGTTTTTCACCACTTCAACGTTTTGCTTTGCATATGATTGCATCAGGCTATTGCAGATGGACATATTGGCTGCTGCAATACCTTGCAACGGCATCAGCACCAATAGCAAACATGCAAAAAATTGTGAATAACGCTCAAACATGGTAACTAAGATAACTTAATTGGTAAAAAAGTTCAAGTTTACGTGCTTTCAATTTGCAAATAACGAATATCGATAATTTCAAACTGCTCTTCGCCTTTAGGTGTTTGCACACGTATTACATCACCCAACCCTCTACCCAGCATAGCTTTTGCTAAAGGCGACACCCAACTGATGTAGCCTTTGGTGGGTTCTAATTCATCTTTACCAACTATGCGATAGGTATGCTCGCTATCATTCGCCAAATTAAACAGGGTCACCCAAGCGCCAAAAAACACTTTTTCTAAATGTTGCTGTAAGCTACTATCGACAATTTCAGCCAAATCCATACGCTTCATTAAGTGCCTGCAACGGCTATCAATCTGGCGCAATCTTTTTTTGCCATAAATATAATCGCCATTTTCAGAACGGTCACCGTTGCTAGCCGCCCAAGAAACCGTGCGCACCACTTCTGGTCGCTCTACTTTATAAAGGGCATGAAACTCCTCCTGCAACGCCACAAATCCTTGCGGCGTGATGTAATTTTTTTCATCATTAATTGCAAGAGCGCCGGCCATACTTATTGCGGCTCACCTTTTTGTATCATCTCAATTTTCGGGTTATCAAGCAGTTGCACATCTTGTACAAAATAGGCTGTTTCGCCAAAACAACTGCTTGGAATACCTTTGTGCTCTTCGTAAGTGATACGTACGCGCTTGCCTAAACTCTCGTTAATTTTTTTGGCCATTGCCGCACTTTTAACGGTAAACATAAACTTTTCTGCTTGCGTACCTGGCATCGAAACCAATACCAATTCGCCTTCAAAGGTTTTGCACAAATAACCTTTTTCGGAGAATTTTTGCACATAACCCGCCCGCTCGCCACTAGAATACACCCAAGTGAGCGCCGCCCAAGTGTAGAACGCGAACAAAATAATAGGAATAATAATCGCCCACATCAAAATTTTAAATATTTTTGCCAATTTGCTTAACATGTTTTAACCTCGTTCAAATTTCAGTGAGTATTTTACGCCTAGATTGTCGTTAAATAACAAAAAAAGCCCATCCGAATTTAAACAAGTTCGCCTACAATATCGTTATGCAAGATTCATCTCAACACGCGCAACAAACTATCATCATATGCGCCACTGCCCGCTTATCTAGGGCTTCGCAGCGACATCAGCAAAAACAGTTTGCTCAATCCAACAAGCAATGGCGCACGCCGCGCAACCTTACCTTGCCGCAGTTTTTGGCAGATTTTATGCAACAGGCGTTGTTAGCCGGCGAAATTTCTGCAGAAAAAATGCCGCTATTTTCACTTAGCGGTGTGACCGAAAAAATGTTGTGGCAGCAAGTCATCAAAAATGCTTTGGCCAAGCACGAGTTGGCGGCTTTATTTGACGTAGCAAGCTTGGCAGATTCGGCGATTGAGGCGAACCAACTGTTGTTGGAATGGCAAGTTTCAGAAGAAACATTAAATAGTTATTTTCAATCGACCGAAACGCGACAATTTTTACGCTGGCAGCACGATTTTCAGCAACTTTGTGCGCAACATAAAACGCTGGGATCTCCACGATTATTGGCTTTTCAGATAGCTTGCATAGAAAAAACTACGTTGCCATTACCCACAAAAATGGAGTTGCTAGGGTTCGATCGCGTTACACCTTTGGAGCAACATTTAATTGATGTTTTAACGACGAAAGGCGTTGAAGTTAGTTTTACACAAACCTCTCAAACCACGACAAACGCGCAGCAAATGGTGTTCGAGAATTTAGATGCCGAATGTCGCGCAGCGGTGGCCTGGACAAAACAAACGTTAAGCCAAAATCCGCAGGCAAATTTGGCGATTATCACGCCAGTGTTGGGCAATATTCGCGCAAAATTAGCCGATTTATTGGACGACACTTTTCATACAGAAACTTTGCATCCCAGCCAATATGAAGCGCCGCGTGTGTACGACTTTTCACTGGGTTTACCTTTAAGCGAATATGCATTAATCTCCAATGCATTAAATTTAATGCGCCTAGGATCCAATATGCAGGCGGCCGTGCAGGCAGATATGAGTGCGGTTTTATTAAATGTGTATTGGGGAAATTTACATGAATTAGACGCACGTAGCTTGCTAGATGCGCAAATGCGCAAACAATTACCGCGCAGCATCAGCTTAAATCAATTAAAAAAATTAGCCGAAAAGCAAAATAATGTAGATGGATTTTTAGCGCACTTAAATTACCTACAAACCACGCAAAAAGATTGGCAAAAAAAGCAAAAGCCTTCTGTTTGGGTAGCACAATTTAGCGAGTTTTTAACGTCGTTAAATTGGGCCAATACGCGCAATTTAAGTAGCCACGAATATCAAGCACAGCAAAGTTGGCTGGAAGCTTTGCAGACTTTTAGCGCGTTAGATAATTTACTAGGCGCGATTTCTGCGACGGATGCAGTCAATAAATTCGCGCAAATGTGCAACACAAAAATGTTTCAGCCCGAAACCATTGGTGAGCCGCGTATTCAAATTTTGGGCATGTTAGAAAGCAGTGCAAATAGTCTTGATGGCGCATGGATATTAGGCATGAATGATCAACATTGGCCGTCGCCCGCGAGACCAAATCCACTATTGCCGATTAAATTGCAGCGCGATTTTGGCATGCCGAATGCGGACACGGACATTCAGGCTGCGTTTGCGCAAAAAGTGCATGACCGCATTATTTTCGGCGCAAAAAACTGTGTGTTTTCTTGGTCGCGCAAAGATGCCGACCGCGAGCTGCGCCCTTCTCCACTGTTGGCGGATATGCCAACTGGCGATGCGATTACGCCAATATTCACGTTGGCAGAAATTTTGGCACAACCAGCAACAATGGAACTGCTAGACGATCACGTTGCGCCGCCAATTTTGCCAGATGAAAAACTACGCGGCGGCAGCAAGTTATTTGAGACGCAAGCGATTTGCCCGGCATGGACATTTTACCAATATCGGCTGGGCGCGATCGCGCTACAAAACCCAAGCGACGGGCTAGACAGCATGGAGCGTGGCAATTTGTTACACGCTGTATTGCAGCATTTTTGGCTGGCCTGTAAAGATTCAAAAACGCTTAAATCATACTCAAAGAATCAATTAAATGATGCCCTGAAAGCCAGTATCCATGGGGGTTGCAGCCATGAAAATTTAAGTGAATTTGTGCCGAAACAGATTATTGAAATCGAAAAGCAGCGCCTGCAAACACTGCTTGAAACTTGGCTAACGCTAGAAAAACAGCGCGCTGATTTTACGGTTGAAAAGTGCGAAGCTGATTTTCTACTAGCCATTGAAGGCTTAGAAGTAAAACTGCGCATCGATAGAATTGACGCGCTAGAAGATGGCGGATTGGTGGTGATTGATTATAAAACGGGCAGCGCAGTACCCAATCACACCAATTGGGCAGATGAGCGCATCACCGCGCCGCAATTGCCTTTGTACGTATCACTCGCACTTAAAAACCAGCAAGTCGTCGCGGCGTGTTTTGCCAAAGTGAATATAGTTGAGTGCAAATTTAGCGGGCTGGCGCAACATGCAATTTTGCCCGAGGTTAAGCCTCTCGAAAATCTTGCGTCAAATTCAAAATTTAAGGCGTTCGATTCCTGGCAAAGTTTGATTGCACATTGGCAAACAAGTTTGACAAATATCGCACTAGAAATAAAGACTGGCGCGGCTGGCGTGGTGTTTGAAAAAGAAGCCGATTTGCTGTATTGCGAGGTAAAACCTTTGTTGCGGCTGCCGGAACGAGAGCTACAATTTGAGCAGCAACATGAATAGTCTGGCGACACAAGATGCGGAAAACCGCAAAAAAGCGTTGGCATTTGCCAGCTTTATTGTGGAAGCGCCGGCTGGCGCTGGCAAAACTGAGCTGCTGACGCAGCGCTATTTAAAGTTGCTGGCAACGGTAGAATCGCCCGAAGAAATTGTCGCGCTGACCTTTACCAATAAAGCCGCAGCAGAAATGCGAAATCGTATTTTAACCTCGCTAGAAGCCTCACAGAATAAGGCACCAATCGATGCTGAACATAAGTTAGAAACACGTAAATTAGCAGATATTGCATTGCAACATGCACAACAAATGGGCTGGCATTTGCTAGAAGCCCCTGCGCGGTTGCGCATTCAAACTTTAGATGCTTTATGTAGCAGTTTATCTCGCCAAATGCCGCTGCTAAGCAAGTTTGGCGGCCAGCCCAAAGTAGCTTTGGATGCCACGCAACATTACGAAAGCGCGGCGCAACAAACACTGGCTAGCATTAGCCAAGAAAATAATGCTGAAGGTATTATTAGCACCGCGCTGCGCTTTATGCATAACGACATCGAAAAACTGACGCAATTACTGGCAAAAATGCTGGAAAAGCGCGACCAATGGCAAATGCTGGCTGGTGCGCACGCCAATATTTCTGTGGCAGATATTGCACAAAACTTGAAGCTTGCGCTGCAACAATTAATTGTGCAAAGCCTTGATTTAACAATAGAAACGATGCCAGCGAGCTACCAAACTATGCTAATGCCCGTGGTGCGTTTTGCAGCCAGCAATGTGGAAGAAACGCATACGCTAAAATCATTGCAAGATTGGCAAATTCCGCTGCAAGCGCGCCCAGAAGATTTACAAAAATGGCAAATTTTAGGCGATTTTTTACTCAATAAAGATGGTGAATTTAGAAAAAAATTAGATAAAAATAATGGCTTTCCTGCAAAAGATAAAAATCATCCTGAAAATGAGGTTTTTAAACAAAATTTTACAGAAATTACGCAGCTGATAGCCAACCCAAAACCCTTATTTGATGCGCTTAGCCTGCCAGATATGAGTACAGAAAATATCGTGCAAGATTGCACAGTGGTAAAGGCATTGGCGCAATTATTGCAGCTAGCTACTGCGCATTTGTGGACGACTTTTCAGGCTGCCAATAAGGTAGATTTTGTAGCGATTGCGCAATCGGCCAGCGATGCGCTAGAAAACGAACGCGGCGCGACCGATTTAGCGCTAAAGTTGGATTACAAAATTTCGCATTTGCTGGTAGATGAATTTCAGGACACTAGCCCAACGCAGATGCGCTTAATTGAGCAGCTCACACAAGGCTGGCAGCAAGATGACGGACGGACGCTATTTTGCGTGGGCGATCCGATGCAATCGATTTATCGCTTCCGCAAAGCGGATGTGAGCCTGTTTTTGCGCGCAGCAGAACGCGGCATTGGGCAATTAACACTTGCTCCGCTTAAATTAGCGCTTAATTACCGCAGCCACCCAAAAGTGGTGGATTGGATTAACACGACTTTTGCCTCGGTTTTCCCCGCTAACGACGACGAAGCGCAAGCGGCGATTAGCTACCGCCCTTTTCACTCCAGCAAAGACAAAGTGGCCGACGAAGGCGTAGAAGTACACCCTTTGCTTTTAAATTTAGAGGATGAAAGTGACGAAGCAAAAATAGCAGAAGCGCGCTATGTGGCTAATTTAATTGAAAAAGAATCCAAATTAAATGACAAACAAAAAATCGCCGTATTGGTGCGTTCGCGCTCGCATCTGCGAGAATTAGTTTCGGTGATTCGGCGCGAGTTTCCAAATGTGACGTTTCAAGCGGTAGAAATTGAAGGTTTGAGCGACAGGCAAACCGTGCTGGATGCGTTGTCATTAACGCGCGCCCTGCTTCATCGCGCCGACCGTGTACATTGGCTTAGCGTTTTGCGCGCGCCCTGGTGCGGCCTCACGCTGGCCGATTTACATAAACTTGCGGGCGACGACCATTACGCGACAATTTGGCAGCTAATGCAAGACGATGCGCGTGTACAAACGCTAAATGAGCCGCAGCGTTTGCTGCACGTGCGC
The DNA here is from genome assembly GCA_031381645.1 of Methylotenera sp. GTDB lineage: Bacteria > Pseudomonadota > Gammaproteobacteria > Burkholderiales > Methylophilaceae > Methylotenera_A. Next base: position 4,471 of record JANMYB010000037.1, on the reverse strand, counting down.
GAAATTTTGGCGGATGCGTTTGCGCACCAAGGCCAAATGCCGCTTAGGCGCTGGCTTGAGAGCACTTGGCTTAAACTTGGTGGCGCCAATACCTTAATTCACGTGGGTGATAATCGCGATGTACAAGCGTTTTTTGATTTGGTCGATAGCTTGGCAAGCGGCTATTTTATTGACTTTGAGCAGCTGGATATTGCCATGCAAAAACTGTACGCCGAGCCTGACATTACCGAAAACGACCACCTGCAATTTTTGACCATTCATAAATCTAAAGGCTTAGAATTTGATTGCGTGATTTTACCCGCGCTCAACCGCAAACCGCGCGATAACGACGCACCGCTGATGTTGTGGGAAGAAGTGCAAACTGAGCACCAATTACAACTAATCGCCGCGCCTTACAGCAAAACTGACAAGCAAAAACCCAGCATTTATGACTTTTTAAAAGCGCTAGAAAGTGAGCGCGCCAACAACGAAACCACGCGCCTGTTGTATGTGGCGATGACGCGCAGCATACGCAAATGTCATTTAATTGCTACCATAAAACTCAATAAAAACAATGAATTAAACCCAAGCGCAAAGTCATTACTGGCTTTACTTTGGCCAAATTTGGCGGCGCAATTTGCGGCCACCACGCCCACAGCTAACAACAAGCAGGCACAAACGCGCATCGCAGATTTTACGCCAAAATTGATGCGATTAAATTCGCCCAAAGTGCCAGAATTATTGAAAAATTTGCCAAAAGATTATCTGCAAAAAACAAACCAAACTCATGCACAAGACAATTCACAAACCAAGCAAAATTTAGCTGCGCTAGCTTTAAATCTCGCAGCCGATGCAGGCTCGTTAGCACATTTATACATGGAAATGATTGCCAATGATTCTTTAGAAAAGTGGCCTGCAAGCCGCATGGATATTGCCTCCCAGAGTATGCAATTTTGGCTTTTACAACGCGGTCATGCAAAAAATGATGTCGAAAAATATGTAGTTCAAATTATCGCCGCGCTAAAACAAACTATATCTAGCATGCAAGGCTCATGGATATTGGCTCCCAGAGCATCTTCTCAAACAGAATTAAACATCACCTCAATGAACGAAAATGGCGAGCCACAAGAACATCGCATCGACCTAACATTTACAGAGGACGATGATTTAACTAAAACCAAGGTTCGTTGGATAATTGATTACAAGCTTGGTTTAGAGGTCACCGAAGCCAATGCAAACGTTGCAGCACAAGCTCATCAGCCACAATTAGCGCGCTATGCAACGCTATTTGCGCACGAAAAACTGCCGATTAAAACCGCAGTATTCTTTTTAAGTTTAGGTAAGTTAATCGAGTTTTAATGCTCATTCTTAAAATGGCGGCGCAAATACCACACCACAAACGCAATGCCGAGCGCGATAATGACATAGTGAAATTGATGGAAATATTTGCCGAGTGACTCCCAATTTTCACCCACCTTTACGCCAATGTAGCCCAGCGCCCAGCACCAAATAAACGAGCCGACAAACGTATAAACAATGAATTTAGTCATGTTCATACGCGCCACACCGGCTGGAAAGGCAATAAAGGTGCGGACTCCAGGCAATAAGCGCGAAATGAAAATAATAATTTCGCCATGCTTGGCAAACCAATCGTCGGCCATGTCTAAATCTTTTTTGCTAATCAGCACATATTTACCATATTTTTCCGCCAACGGACGGCCGCCAAACATGCCCAGATAATAGGCGGGAATTGAGCCGACTACGCAACCAATCGCACCAGCCAGCGCAATGCCAAACAGCATCATTTCACCTTTGCTGACCAAAAAACCCGCAAACGGCATAATGATTTCCGAAGGTAGCGGAATGCACGCCGACTCAATCGCCATCAACAGCACAATCCCACCGTAACCCATGGATGAAATCACACCCATAATCCAGGTGGCGACAACAGCAATCATTTTTTCTAACATTTAAGTAAATTCCTTCAATAAAGTTTTTACAAATTCCACTCTGTGATTGAGATTGCCTAATTGTACCGTCACGCGCAATTTATCAGGTCCATTCATGCGACAGCGACGGTCCCGCTGGAGTAAGTTGACCAGCTTCATTGGGTCTAGCTCAGTATTTCGGCTAAACTGTAGCTGAGTCGCTGCATCAGAAGCGTCAATTTTAATAATGCCGAGCGGTTTGGCAGCAATGCGCAACCTGTGGCAGGCTAACAGTGCCTCACCCTGCTCTGGCAACAAGCCAAAACGGTCGATAAGCTCTTCTTGCAGCGTATCTAACTCATCATCATCATTGGCATTGGCAAGGCGTTTATATAGCACCAGCCGCTCGTGCACATCTGGGCAATACGTGTTGGTGAGTAATGCTGGTACATGCAAATTAATTTCCGTCGTTACGCCTAGCGGCGCATCTAAATCGGGCTCTTTGCCCGCTTTAAGCTGTTTAACGGCGTGGTTGAGCATATCAGAATATAATTGGAAACCAATGGCTTGCATCTCGCCGCTTTGACTGTCGCCCAACAACTCGCCTGCGCCGCGAATTTCTAAATCGTGCATGGCTAGGTGAAAACCTGCGCCAAGGTCTTCCATTAACTGAATCGCATCTAAGCGCTTTTGCGCTTGCGGCATAATTTTGCGGTGTTCATCAGTCAGCAAATAAGCATAGGCTTGATGATGCGAGCGGCCTACGCGACCGCGCAGCTGGTGCAGTTGCGCTAGGCCAAACATATCAGCGCGATTCATAATAATCGTGTTAGCGGTGGGAATATCGATGCCAGTCTCAATAATGGTAGTGCACAACAACACATTAAAACGTTGCTGGTGAAAGTCGCGCATCACCGATTCCAACTCGCGCTCACGCAATTGGCCGTGGGCAATGCCGATGCGCGCATCAGGGACAATTTTCTCGAGCTTTTCTCTCTGCACAAAAATGGTATCGACTTCATTATGCAGAAAATAAACCTGCCCACCACGCTTAAATTCGCGCATCATCGCCTCGCGAATAATGCCTTCGCCATAATAGGTAGCAAAAGTTTTAATGCTGAGGCGTTTTTGCGGCGGCGTACTAATCACGCTAAATTCGCGCAAACCTTCCATCGCCATGCTCAAGGTACGTGGGATAGGCGTAGCGGTGAGTGTCAGCACGTCCACCTCGGCGCGCATGGCTTTAAGTTGCTCTTTTTGGCGCACACCAAAACGATGTTCTTCATCTAAAATCACCAAGCCAAGGTTTTTAAATTTCACATCTTTTTGAATTAAACGATGTGTGCCGATAATAATATCAATTTCTCCAGAAGCCAAGCCACGTAAGGCCTCTGTGATTTCTTTAGCGGTTCTAAAGCGTGAAATTTCGGCCACTTTTATCGGCCACTCAGCAAATCTATCGCAGAAATTTTGATAGTGCTGTTCAGCTAGCAATGTGGTCGGCACCAGCACAGCAACCTGCCTGCCGCCCATCACTGCAACGAATGCCGCTCTTAAAGCAACTTCTGTTTTACCAAAACCCACATCACCGCACACTAATCTGTCCATCGGGCGACCAGATTGCATGTCCTTAATGACATTTTCGATAGCTTCCAGTTGGTCTGGTGTTTCTTCAAACGGAAAGCCTTCGCAAAACGCGTCGTAATCTTGCAAGCTCAGCGTAAATGCATGGCCTTTGCGCGCGGCGCGTTGGGCATACAGGTTGAGTAATTCAGCCGCAGTATCGCGAATTTGCTTAAGTGCTTTTTTCTTGGCTTTTTCCCACTGACCAGAACCTAAACGATGTAGCGGTGCGCTTTCTGGCGGCCCGCCAGAATAACGCGAGATTAAGAATAACTGCGAAACAGGCACATAGAGCTTATCGTCACCATAGTATTCCAGCAGCAAAAATTCGGTTTCGCCTTCGCCAAAATCTAAATTCACCAAACCTTTATAGCGCCCTACGCCATGCTGCTCGTGCACGACAGGATCCGAAAAGTGCAGCTCGGATAAGTCTTTGAGCATGCCTTCGGTGTTACGCGCTTTTTCCTTCTCGCGGCGACGTTGCTGACGCACAGTGCCAGAGTAAAGCTCGGATTCTGTAATGAGGACAATTTGATCATCTGCAAAGCCGCTATGCAACGACGAGACACCCAGCATGACTTTTTCTGTGGATAATTGAAATTCTGCCCAAGTTTCACACGTTGGCATCGGCAATTCATGCTCGGTGAAAAGCTGCGACATAGTTTCGCGACGGCCTAAACTCTCTGCAACGATCAAAATTCGCTGTTTTATCGATACTCCAGTAGCCTTATGAATAAAGGCTTGCAGCCTATGCAAAGGCAGGGCTTCACGACGCTCTATGCTTAAATCCGGAAGCGAATTTTCAGCTTCTTTTGTGAAAATTAAATTGGCAAAATCATGTGTTTGCGCGAAAAAATCTTCAGTTTTAATTAACAAAATTTCAGGTTTTAAAATCGGCCGTTCAGGGTCGTGCGCCAATAATCGATAACGCGAATTCGCCT
>JANMYB010000087.1:0-1922 GCA_031381645.1 Methylotenera sp. | reverse complement strand
CAATCAGGGGGCGGCGCTCACCGCTTGGGAGCTGGCGCAGCATGGCGTACCGCATACCGTGATTACCGATAACGCGGCAGGCCATTTAATGCAACAAAATCAAGTAAATAATAAAAGCCAAGTGGATATGGTCATCGTCGGGGCAGATCGCGTGACGGCGAATGGCGATGTGTGCAATAAAATTGGCACTTATTTAAAAGCGCTGGCTGCGTTCGATAATCACATTCCGTTTTACGCGGCTGTGCCTACACCGACGATTGATTGGGACATTTCAAATCACAAAGACATTGAAATTGAACATCGGCATGGCGATGAAGTCGCCTATCTACAAGGTTTAAGCGCAGATGGCAGCGTGCAAAATGTACGCGTAATACCAATAGATAGCCCAGCCATCAACCCCGCGTTTGATGTCACGCCCGCGCGATTGGTGACGGGAATTATCACAGAAAAAGGCGTGTTTGCGCCAAATGCATTAAAAAATAGTCAATAAATATGCTCTGCGACTCGCATGGATACTGGCTTGCAGGGCATGTGATTTGGCGTGTGAATAATGTGCTTTAGCGCATATATTCCACGGACAAGCCAAGTACTGGCTTAACCGTCATTCTTCGCCTAAATAAAACCTTAGGCTCAGAATGACGGGGTGAGAGAGTTGTTGTAAAATAAACCATGAAAAACGAACGCGGACAACTATTAAAAACCACTCAAAAACTAGCTGAACTCGGCCTCAATAAAGGCACTGCGGGTAATTGCAGTGTGCGCTTTGAAGATGGTTTTTTAGTCACACCAAGTGGTATGAGCGTGGAGGCCATGACGCCAGCCAGCATGGTGCGTATGCAGTTCGACGGCAGTTATGAACAAAACAAAATCCCCTCAAGCGAATGGCGTTTTCACCGCGATATTTTAGCCAGCCGCACCGACGTCAACGCAGTTGTTCACACCCACAGCATGTTCGCCACCACCTTGGCCTGCCTGCATAAAGATATTCCACCGTTTCATTACATGATTGCCGTTGTGGGCGGTGACACTATTCGCTGTGCGCCTTACGCCTTGTTTGGTTCACAAGCTTTGTCGGATAACGCGCTAAGCGCGTTACAAGACCGCAAAGCCTGCTTGCTGGCGAATCATGGCATGATAGCGCTAGGGCGCGATTTGGAGGATGCGTTGGCGGTGACAATAGAAGTAGAAAACCTGTGCGAGCAATATTGGCGGATTTTGCAGGTTAACCCAAACCCGCCATTACTCAGTGAAGCCGAAATGCGCGAAGTGTTTCAGCAGTTTAAGGGTTATGGCAAGTGGGCGATATAGCTCGTCATTCCGTGCTTGACACGGAATCCAGTGGCGTTAGTTATAAGTCGGGGGTAGCCCGACACCTAGTCACTTTCTTTTAACTGCCTGAAAAGAAAGTAACCCAAGAAAACGTCACCCCGCTGGCATCACACTTTGCTTGCCACTTTAGTGGCTTAGCAAATTGGGGAAGCCAAATACTGGCTCCCTTCGGTCTTAGCGCCGCATATGGGCGGCTGCGGAACTCGCGCTTTCAGCACTCAAACAGTCCTCGCCGCTTTCCATCTGCTGGCTCAAGCCGAAGGCGCGGCAAAGGGGATTAAAGTCAAAACCATGCGGCGCAATGCCTTCCAGTTATTGCGCCATATGCGAACTAATGTGTAAACTTTTAAGCTTTGGAGCTTAGCACCATGTATAGACCAATAAGCCAAACGCAGAAGCCAATAGCAAAAACCGGAATTGCAAAATACATGTAGAGCATGTTCTCCGAGTTATTCGATAACTTGGAAATAATAATTGGTGAAATGATTGTAACAGCGGCGATTATATTCATAATTCCAATTAGCTTTTGCCCAATTTGGTAACGATTTTCATGTGTTGGTTTGCGTGCTACTGGTGAAATATCACGCTTTAAA
>JANMYB010000072.1:0-21234 GCA_031381645.1 Methylotenera sp. | reverse complement strand
GGAGCTAGGTTTTAGAGCCAAACCAACGAGCAATTTGAATATTGAAGCGACCGCGTTTTATAACGATTTTGATAACTTAATCGCGGTAGGCTCAGTGGCCAGTAATGTTGCGTTATCACAAGGCGAGGCGACATTTGCAGGTTTGGAGCTGGCTGGACAATATGATTTTGACGGCGGTTTTTATAGTCGCGTGGCTTACACTTGGCTACCTGTGGCTGAGCAAGATAAACCGTTTAGAACGGTAGTCGCAACTGCAACTGTGCCTGCAGGCAGTCCAGTTCCGGGCAGTGATTCTAGCAATCGCCAACCTTATGCGCCAAAAAACACCTTAACCGCGGCTTTGGGTTACAAAATGAATAATTGGAATGTACAGCTAGAAGCGGTGCATGTTGGCGAACAATATGCTGATTTTGCCGAAACTCAAAGCCCAACGTTAGATGGCCAAAGAGGCGAAATTGCTAGCTACACCATATTTAACGCAGCGGTAAATTACGCATTACCCACCTATAAAACTACCTTATTTTTAGTGGGTAAAAACATTTTTGATAAAGATTATATTGTTGACCGCACACGCGGAATTTTGACAGGTACACCAGCGCTTATTCAGGTAGGTGCGCGCTACGACTTTTAGGCGCATTTTCTAGCTGCCAATGAGCAATTGCCCAGCGCCACACTTCTGCGAGTGTGGCGTTTTTTATTTCGGTGGGTGGATTTTGTCCTAAAAAGCTTAAAGCATTAAATAATTGATGCTCTAGCAGGATCATAGATATTGGCTGTGCGAGGGTCTGTTTGCTAAGTTTTTCTCCTGCTGAATTAACCACGATTGGAATGTGTGCGTAGCTTGGCGTGGAGAAATTTAAGCATTGTTGCAAGTAAATTTGACGCGGTGTAGAAGCTAGCAAATCCGCGCCGCGTACAACGTGGGTTACACCTTGCGCAGCGTCATCGACGACCACCGCAAGCTGATAAGCGAATAAACCATCTTTACGTTTTAAAATAAAATCGCCAACATCGCGCGCCAAATTTTGCGTAATCTCACCTTGAATGGTATCTAAAAAAGCAATATTTTTTTCTAAAACTAATGCTCTGGAAGCCGCATGAATGTTGGTCTGCAGGCCAGAGTTAAAAAAACATGTTTTAGGATAAATTAAACCGTCAATGCCCATTGCGTTACTCGAGTCCGCAATCTCTTTGCGTGTGCAAGTACACGGGTAAACCAACACCTGTTTTTGTAATGCATTCAGCGCGTCAGCATAATATTCGTCACGCTGGCTTTGGTAAACAATTTCGTCATCCCACTCAAACCCAAAGGCTTCTAAGGTGCGCAGAATCTCATCTGCCGCGCCGCTTACTTCGCGCGGTTTGTCCAAATCTTCCATGCGCACCAACCATTTGCCAGCATTGGCTTTGGCATCGCAATAACTCGCGACAGCGGCGACCAAGCTACCGAAGTGTAATGAACCAGTGGGTGAAGGTGCAAATCTCCCTACGTACAAATTAATTTAATGAGCGAATCGCGGTGTCGCGTGCTCGCTCATTCCTCGCCTATAAACAACATATGTCTTCTTCATTCGCTCCGCGGTTCCTAGCGCTTCATCTCATTAAAATAATTTGTATTCCGCTATTAATATCAGTGCATATTTTGAGCATAAGGCGGAATATGCCAAGTTTGCAGCTGTTTGCCGAGCAGTTGCAAGTGGCATTGCATGCGCTCTGCGCCGCTGGCGCTTACTTCAAACGCATACAAACGTTGCAATTGTGCGTGGCCGCTACTATCACGACCAATGCGTATCATATTGCAAGCCACAGTTTCGTCCAGTAGTTGTAGATTGCAGCGGCTTGCCAGCTCGCGCCCAAAATTAATGGCAAGCTCGCGCTTAGCGATGCTATCCAGCCAAAACCATGCTGCAAACAACAGTAATGCTAAAAGGAGTAATTCCAACATGATTTTTTCACTTTTCTATTTACAACAGTCGAAATATAATTAAACTCAATATTCAAACCAAGCCTATACTATATGAGACATTTATTATAGTTTTCAATAAATTATGCAGTAGAATTAAAAATATAATTTAAGTGATGATTTAATGACGATTCAAGAACGCGAGCAGCAGGCGCTGGAAGTTTACATTAAGTTGCTGACCGGCAAAGGTTTCGGCCCAGATACATTTGTGCCGCGCGTTAATTTTTTGAATAGATTAATACCTTTGTTGAGCGATAAAGAGTTGAATGGCCGTGAGTATCGCATCGCTATTGAAACGTTGATGGATTCGGTTGAAGAGGCTGATTGGCCAGAGAGTTTGACCATTGCACGCGAGTATTATCCTTTTTGGCTCAATGACTTAAAAGCAGTTGCTCAGTTGAGCAAAAATACTCCGAAAGACACTTTGCCGATTGATTGGCAGCCCATTCAAGTTACATTAAGTGCGTTGTGGCATACGGTGGATGCTGAAAAGTTTGATACCACCGATAGCTGGGCGCTAAAAGGTTATACCAAAGCGTTGCGTTTTGAAAATGCTGATCAAACGCTTATCGATACGCGCTTAAAATTAGCCAAAATTTTATTGGTGCGCTTGAGAGATGCGCCAAATAAAGATAACAAATTTTATCGCACCACAGTAGATGCGACATTGCCGCTGTTTGAGGTGAAGAAAAATCGCCGCTTGTTTTTGGTGGTGGTGCGAGAGTTTTTCCATTTTTGGGCTGGTAATCCAGAGGCGGATAAGTTTGTGCTGAACAGTAATACGGTAAGCATGCTTTAAAGCTATTTTTGCACTTTTAAAGTGCGCTGCATTTTACACAGCACTAAGTTGGTGCAAATTTTAATTTTTTGTAAATTAAAATCCTTTAAAATCAATGACCATGTCAATGGCTTAAATTTTGCTTAGATAATTATGGTTTTAAAAGCCAACAATTTATAATTTATAATGATTTTTGGGGAGTGATTTTCAATGGAAGCATTAGTTTCGGCCAATGATGTTTTATTTGTATTGCTGGGCGCCATCATGGTGCTGGCCATGCACGCAGGGTTCGCATTTTTAGAGCTCGGCACTGTCCGCAGTAAAAACCAAGTCAACGCGCTGGTTAAAATTATGGTCGATTTTTCAATCTCGACCATTGCTTATTTTTTTATCGGCTACAGTGTCGCTTATGGGGTGAGCTTTTTCAGTGGCGCAGAAGTGTTAGCGGCCAAAAATGGCTACGATTTAGTCAAGTTTTTCTTCTTGCTCACATTCGCTGCAGCCATACCAGCCATTGTTTCTGGCGGTATTGCCGAGCGTGCAAAATTTAATCCGCAAGTTGCCGCAACATTTTTATTGGTCGGCTTCGTATATCCGTTTTTTGAAGGCATTGCTTGGAACAAGCATTACGGCATTCAAGACTGGTTATTAGCTAATTTTGGCGCGACTTTTCACGATTTTGCAGGCTCAGTGGTGGTGCATGCCATGGGCGGTTGGATAGCACTCGCCGCAGTGATTTTATTGGGGGCACGTACTGGCAGATACAGCAAAGATGGCCGCTTGCATGCTTATCCACCTTCCAATATTCCATTCTTAGCGCTAGGTGCATGGATACTCACTGTGGGCTGGTTTGGCTTCAATGTGATGTCGGCACAAGCTATTCAAGGCGTTTCTGGCTTGGTGGCGGTAAATTCGTTGATGGCTTTAGTCGGTGGTACTTTAGCGGCTACTTTGTTAGGCAAAAATGACCCAGGTTTTGTGCACAACGGCCCACTAGCTGGCTTGGTGGCGGTGTGTGCGGGTTCGGATATTATGCACCCACTTGGTGCATTGGCAACGGGTGCGGTAGCTGGCGCGCTGTTTGTGTGGGCGTTTACGCTGACGCAAAATCGCCTAAAAATTGATGATGTGCTTGGCGTGTGGCCTTTGCATGGCTTATGTGGCGCTTGGGGCGGCTTGGCAGCAGGTATTTTTGGGCTTAAAACCTTTGGTGGCTTGGGCGGAGTTACGTTCATGTCGCAACTCATCGGCACTGGTTTAGGCGTTGTCATCGCGCTGGCTGGTGGTGTGATTGTATATGGCGGTCTTAAGAAAATCGTTGGTATTCGTATGAGTCAAGAAGACGAGTTTGAAGGAGCAGACTTGAGTATTCATAAAATTCCAGCACGCTCTGAAGACTAGTTTTAATTAAAAACCAGTAATTAGTTTTAACCTAAAAATAACGCCATGCTAAACGTCATGTTAAAATCTTAGTATGGCGTTTTTTCATGTAATTATCCCCGCAGCAGGTGCAGGTAGCCGCATGGCAAATGTCTTGCCTAAGCAATACTTGCTGCTGGCTGGCAAGCCAATGATTTCGCACACTATTCAGGTGTTTTTCAATCACCCACGCATCGTTAGTATTCACTTGGCGCTAAGCCCAGATGACGCGTTTTGGCGCAGCTTAGCCTTGGAGCCAGCGAGCAAACTCAAATTGCATTACACGGGTGGTAAAAGTCGAAGCGAAACTGTGCTAAACACTTTGCAGGCCATTGAGGTTGCAGATGACGACTGGATTTTGGTGCATGATGCGGCGCGACCAGGTTTAACAAATATTTTGTTGGATTATTTTTTGGATACGTTAGAACATGATGCTGTAGGCGGTTTGCTGGCTTTGCCAGTGGCGGATACGCTCAAACAAGCAGATAGTGCCAATCGCACAGAAAAAACGATTCCGCGAGATGGGCTGTGGCAAGCACAGACCCCGCAAATGTTTAAATATGGCGTATTAAAAGATGCCCTGCAGACCAATAGCAGAGGGGATTCCAGGCCTGCTTTTACAGATGAAGCGGAGGCTATTGAAGCACTTGGACTTAGTCCAAAATTGGTGAAAGGCGAATTACGTAATTTAAAAGTCACCTATCCGCAAGATTTAGAGATGCTCGAGGCATTGTTTATTAAGGGAAAAGCATGATAAGAATCGGGCACGGTTTTGATGTTCACGCGTTGGTGGTGGGGCGCAAGTGCATGATTGGTGGCGTGGACATTCCGTTTGAAAAAGGCTTAGATGGTCACTCTGATGCAGATGTACTGCTACATGCTATTTGCGATGCCTTGCTAGGTGCGGCTGCGCTGGGCGATATTGGTAAACACTTTCCGCCGAGTGATGCCAAATTTAAAGGCATCGATTCACGCGAACTGTTGCGTCATATCGTTGCCTTACTAAAAGCCAACAATTATGTGGTGAATAATATCGATGCAACAGTCATTTGCGAAGCACCAAAACTATCGCCGCATACGACACAAATGTGTACCAATATTGCCGCAGATTGCGCTATAGATATTTCGCAAATTAATGTGAAAGCAACGACGACAGAAAAATTAGGTTTCACTGGTCGTGGCGAAGGTATCGCGGCCGAAGCAGTTTGTACAATCGTTGCTATTTAATTTAATAAAATCAAATGTTTAAGTGGTTTCAAAATCTTGCTTCACCCTTTCCAGATGCGCTTATCACCACGCCATCCAAAAACTTTTGGGCGTTTGCATGGGCTTGCACAGAAGGCTTGCGCCCATACTTATTGGGCATGACCATTTTTACAGGCTTCATCGCTGCGTTTGAGGCTGCGCTATTTGCCATGATGGGCAAAATTGTCGATTGGTTAAGTGCTGTACCAAAAGATTTATTGTGGCAAAACTACACAACAGATTTAGGTGTTTTGGCAGGTATTTTAATTCTCAGTACCTTATTTATTATCATGCAAACCATGTTTAAACATCAAACATTGGCAGCTAATTTTCCTATGCGTATGCGCTGGAATTTTCACCGCTTGATGCTGAATCAAAGCATGAGCTTTTACCAAGATGAGTTTGCTGGCCGTGTCGCGGCCAAAGTTATGCAAACCGCGCTGGCTGTGCGCGATGTGTGGTTTATTGTGGCCGATATCATGGTGTATGTCGTCGTATATTTTGGCAGTATGGTGGGTATTGTGGCGTACTTTAATTCGCTCATTGCCATTCCATTTTTAGTTTGGTTGGCTGCTTATGTGCTGAGTTTAAGCTATTTCGTACCGCGTTTAAGCAAAACATCACGCATGCAAGCCGATGCGCGCAGCCTAATGACAGGCCGCATTACAGATGCCTACACCAATATCAGCACGGTAAAATTGTTTAGCCATGCTGGGCGCGAGGGCGCTTATGCCAAGGATGCTATGCATGAATTTATTGGTACGGTGCATGCGCAAATGCAGCTGGTTAGCATGGTGGAAATCATCAATCACGTGTTGAATATGTTGTTGATTATAGCCACAGGTTTAACCGCACTATATTTATGGAGCAAAGGTCAAGTTTCTGTGGGTGGCGTGGCCGCTGCAACCGCCATGTCCTTGCGTCTAAACGGTATTTCGCATTGGGTCATGTGGGAGATGACTTCTTTGTATGAGCAGGTCGGCACGGTGCAAGATGGCATGAATACGCTCACTACGCATAATAAAATTATCGATGCGAGTGGTGCAAAACCATTACAGGTAACACAAGGTGAAATTCAGTTTGATGCAGTTAATTTTAGCTATGGCCGAGAAATTAAAGATGGGCATAAAGCGTTGTTAAAAAATCTGCAATTAAATATCAAACCAGGCGAAAAAGTCGGGTTAGTCGGCCGTTCTGGCGCAGGTAAATCTACGATTGTGAATTTGTTGTTGCGGTTTTACGAGGTAGAAGCTGGCAGCATTTTAATTGATGATCAAAACATTAACAGCGTCACCCAAAACTCTTTACGCGCAAATATTGGCATGGTCACACAAGATACGTCACTTTTGCATAGAAGTGTGCGTGACAACATTTTATACGGTCGCCCAAACGCGACCGAGGCAGAAATGATTGCCGCCGCTAAACGTGCTGAAGCGCACGAATTTATACTTAACTTGGCCGATGCCAAAGGTCGCACCGGTTATGACGCCCACGTGGGCGAGCGTGGTGTAAAGCTCTCTGGCGGGCAACGTCAGCGTATCGCCATTGCGCGCGTGATGTTAAAAGATGCACCGATTTTATTGCTGGATGAAGCCACCAGTGCGCTGGACAGCGAAGTGGAAGCGGTGATTCAAAGCAGCCTGTATCAGCTCATGGAAGGCAAAACGGTGATTGCGATTGCACATAGACTATCCACCATTGCCGCGATGGATAGGTTGATTGTGCTGGATGAAGGCCAAATTATAGAAGAAGGTTCGCATAAAAAATTGCTTGCCCAAAAAGGTCTTTACGCCAGCCTGTGGGCGCATCAGAGTGGTGGTTTTTTGGGCGAGTAATAACCTAACTAGCCCCTCTCCCACGCTGTCGCGCACCCTCTCCCGCCTGCGGGCGAGGGCTAATGTTACAAGCTCAATTGCATAACTAACTCGCAGTTCCGCAAATAGACGAGATATGTTGTAGCGCTTTACCCCCTCGCCCGTAAGTGGGAGAGGGTTGGGGAGAGGGGCGACATTAAATTGAAAAGCGAGCTGAAACAATTAAGGAGAAAAGTATGAATGAATTCGAACAAAAACCACCATTTCCACCCTTTACGCGCGAAACCGCCATACAAAAGGTGCGCATGGCGGAAGATGGTTGGAACAGCCGCGACCCGCAACGCGTATCAATGGTATATACGCCCAATTCGCAATGGCGTAACCGCGCGGAGTTTCCCAAAGGACGCGTGCAGATTGTCGAATTTTTAACCCGCAAATGGGTGAAAGAGCTGGATTACAGGCTGATTAAAGAGCTGTGGGCGTTTACCGATAACCGCATTGCGGTGCGCTTTGCCTATGAATGGCATGACGATGCTGGCAGTTGGTTTAGAAGCTACGGCAACGAGAACTGGCAGTTTGATGCGAATGGCTTAATGGAACTAAGGTATGCCAGTATTAACGATTTATCAATTAAAGAAGCGGATAGAAAATTCTTTTGGGCATTAGGTCGCAGGCCAGATGACCATGCGAGTTTGAGTGAGTTAGGGCTATAACGTTTTGAGTTAGGTATTGTTCTTCGGCGTTTCGAAGGTTATGCCAAGTGACCGACCATAGCTTTCTATGGCTTGTGCTGCAACTAGTCCAAAGCGCCAGAGAGTGATGATAGTGTCATAAAGCTCCTCAGGTTTAAGCCGTATCCTCTCTCCCGAGCCAAAGACACGTTCTTTGTCAACGAAGTGTAGTTCAACCATAGAGTCTTTTATAATTACAATTCCAGGTTGGTCTAAGAGCTGTTCAAGTCCGCTTTCTTGACCTCGTGCAATAAACTTGGCACGCTGGAAGGTGAGGTTCAAAGTACCTGTCTCGTCGATATCAAGTGCAGAAACTATTCCGAGGCGGTGGGTAACACACGTTCTAGCGCGATTCAGAGAAAGTATATGTGAGTTGAACTGTGTGGTGACGCCAAATTCACGCTCTAGCTTATCGATTTTTTGAGGTAGGTGTAGGCGATGGTTCGTGCGTGGTAGGTCGTTAAGTAGACGATTCATCTCCCTTCCATTAGTCTTACCGAGAGCTGAGATTTGCATAAGCGCACAGACATGTAAGCACTCATCTAAAAAAAGTCCTGTTCCTTCAATCGCATCGCGAAGAAACCCGCTGAGCAACCAGTCATGCGCTTCTATTTTGGCTTGTTCATGTGATAGTTGTGCTCCGTTTGCGGGTGAAAATGCACTAAATTCTCTTCGCGCTTCTACTTGTTCGGCGGTCACGGCATCACAGCCTGTTTGAAGCACCTTTGTAACGTCTAGTTGGTGTTGAAGTCGACGAAAGAATGTCGATTGTAGAGCAACGAGGTCAATATGAAGATTAAGAGTTTCAGGTGGCATCTAAGCTTTCAGCAACACAATTACTGCGCCGCTACCGCCATCTTCGGGCTTGGCTTGGGCGTAGGCGATGACTTCATCTTTTTGCATCAGCCAGTTGCGTAGTTTGTGTTTTAGCACGGGTTCGCGGTTGCGTGAGCCTAAGCCTTTGCCGTGCACAATACGCACACAGCGAATATTGCGTTTTTTGCAGCTGTTTAAAAACTCGGCTACGTACTCGCGTGCTTCGTCACTAATTAAGCCATGTAAATCAATCTGTGCTTGCACCACCCAAAAGCCGCGACGTAGCTTACTTAGCACGTCTGGCGACTGGCCTGTGCGCAAATAAAGCAGCTCTTCGCCGCTTTCTAGCTCGTGCGCTGGGTAAAAGTCATCACTGAGTGAATCTCTTAGTGCTTGTTTTTCATCGCGGATAAACTGTTTGGCGATAGGTTTTGGGTAAGTTTTTTCGGTAAAAGGCACGTCTACATTCAGCGGCCGGGCGTTTTTCACTGCGGTTTGAAATAAGTTGGTGTCGCTATTGTTTGCTTGTGCTTCGGCCTGTAAGCGTTGTTGCCATTGCTGCTGCGCTAATATTTGCGCTTGCTCTTTAGCGGCTTTTAAGGCGTTAGCTTGTGCTTTTGAAATGGGGATAGTGTTGAGTGCTTCTTTGTTTTTAGATGATTTTTTTGCGCTGGCCATATAAGTCCAAAAGTCATTTAATCCTAAAAACTTTCAATTCCGTCATTCCCGCCTGCGCGGGAATGACGGATATAGGAAATTATTTCAAAAATTAATAAAATACAACCAGCCTGCAACCCGCATGGATATTGGCCTGCAGGCTGGCTATTTTTAACTATTTTATTTTAAATTATCACTACTTTAAATTGTCTAGGTAACGCTCAGCATCTAATGCAGCCATACAACCAGTACCAGCGCTAGTCACTGCTTGGCGATAAATGTGGTCTTGCACATCGCCCGCCGCAAATACGCCAGGCACGCTAGTAGCCGTGGCATTACCCACGCGGCCTGCTTGGGTGACAATATAGCCACCTTCCATCTCGAGCTGACCTGCAAAAATATCAGTATTTGGCTTGTGGCCAATGGCAATAAACACACCTTTTAAATCAATATCTTTGCTCGCGCCAGTTTGTGCATTTTTAATGCGCATGCCGGTTACGCCGCTGTCATCGCCCAGTACTTCATCAAGTGTATTGAATAATTCTAAAGCGATTTTGCCTTCTGCTACGCGTGCCATCAGTTTATCTACCAAAATGGCTTCCGCTTTAAATTTATCGCGGCGGTGTACTAACGTAACTTTGCTGGCAATATTAGCCAAATATAAGGCTTCTTCTACCGCCGTATTGCCACCGCCGATCACTGCAACTTCTTGATTGCGATAGAAAAACCCATCACAAGTGGCACAAGCAGAAACGCCTTTGCCACTAAATTTTTCTTCGGATGGTAAACCTAGGTATTGAGCAGAGGCGCCAGTAGCGATAATCAGCGCGTCACAAGTATATTCGCCATTATCGCCCACCAAGCGAATCGGTTTTTCGGTCAAATGTGTGGTGTGAATATGGTCAAAAATTATCTCGGTATTAAAACGCTCGGCATGTTTTTGAAAGCGCTCCATCAGCTCTGGGCCTTGCACGCCATCGGCATCGGCTGGCCAATTATCAACTTCCGTTGTGGTCATCAGTTGGCCGCCTTGCGCAATACCGGTAATAAGCACAGGTTTAAGGTTGGCGCGCGCAGCGTAGACGGCAGCCGAGTAACCAGCTGGACCTGAGCCTAAAATGAGGAGATGAACGTGACGTGTTGCCATGTGGACTGCTTTCTTTGCTAAGAGTGAATGTGATAAAAATGGTGATGAATTGCTTAATTTCAAGATTTTAAATTTATGGCGCACTTTACGCAATTTGATTTTGCTATAATTAGCTATTATTTTTTAATCGCATGTATCTATTTAAAAGGTTTGTAATAGTTTGTTTTTTAATAAAAAATCATCCGTTGTCAATGGTCGCATCGAAACGCCAAAAACTCCACAACAGCAAAAACATGCCCATTTAGTACGCGAGGCTTGGTGGCTTGGTTTGGTGCTGGTGGGCTTGTATCTCGCGTTGACTCTTGCGACTTACACCCGTAGCGACCCTTCTTTTAATTTTGCAACAAGTGTGGACACACCAATCCAAAATGCGGGTGGTGTTGTAGGTGCGCATATTTCTGAACTATTGTTGAATGTATTCGGATTTTCAGCATGGTGGTGGGTGGTATTGGCGTTTTACAGCATGTGGTTGGTGTATCAACGTTTAGAGTTGACGATTTCAGAGCGCCCGTTTTTAGTGTTTAATTTGTTCGGTTTTGGCTTGTTGCTTGTTGCTTCATCCGCGTTGGAGGCGGGGCACTTGGTTGACTTACCTGCCAGCTTGCCTATTGGTCCAGGAGGTATGCTAGGTAAGGGTGTGGATAGTGCTTTGCAAGTGTTTAATTTTGCTGGTTCCACCATGATATTGCTACTTTTATTCGCAATTGGCTTTAGTTTATTCACAGGCTGGTCTTGGATTATGATGACTGAGAAGCTTGGCTTAGGCTTAATTTCTGGCTATCAATGGGCAAAGAATAAGTATTACGATTGGCAAGACCGCAAAGCTGGCAAAGTGGTTGAGATTAAGCGTGAAGAGTTTGTGGAAGCTGAGCGCAAACGTACCGAAGATCGCACGCCGCTTGAGATTAAGCCTGCTCAAGTTGAAATCGCCAAAAGTGAGCGTGTGTTAAAAGAAAAACAAACCACCTTATTTGCTTCTGACCCAGACTCTACCTTGCCGCCGCTACATTTGCTGGATGAAGCCAAAAACACAGTAGAGTTGCCGTCAAATGAAACGCTGGATTTTACTTCGCGCTTAATTGAGCGAAAATTGGCTGATTTTGGCATTGAAGTGAAAGTGCTTTCTGCCCAACCTGGCCCAGTGATTACGCGCTATGAGCTGGAGCCAGCGGCAGGCGTAAAAGGCAGCCAAGTGACCAATTTGGTGAAAGACTTGGCTCGAGCGTTGTCTGTGGTGAGCGTGCGTGTTGTTGAGACGATTCCCGGCAAAACCTGCATGGGTTTAGAGATTCCCAACCCAAAACGCCAAATCGTATTTCTATCAGAAATTATGAGCAGCCAAGTGTATGCAGATATGCATTCGCCGATTGCGATTGCGATGGGTAAAGATATTGCGGGTAAACCTGTGGTGGCCGATTTGGCCAAAATGCCGCACGTGTTAGTGGCTGGCACGACAGGATCGGGTAAATCAGTGGCGATTAATGCGCTGATTTTGAGCTTTCTATATAAGTCTGACGCCTCAAAAGTGCGCATGATTTTGATTGACCCGAAAATGCTCGAGCTTTCAGTTTATGAAGGCATTCCGCACCTGTTGGCACCCGTGGTGACCGATATGCGCCAAGCTGCGAATGCGCTTAATTGGTGTGTGGCCGAGATGGAGCGCCGCTATAAATTAATGTCTAGTTTAGGGGTGCGCAACCTGGCGGGCTACAACCAAAAAATTAAAGATGCTGAAAAAGCAGGAGAAAAAATTCCACATCCGTTTAGTCTCACACCAGATGCGCCTGAACCGCTGGTAGAAATGCCTTTAATCGTTGTTGTCATTGATGAGCTGGCTGATTTAATGATGGTAGTCGGTAAAAAAGTGGAAGAGCTCATCGCGCGTCTCGCCCAAAAGGCTCGCGCTTCTGGAATCCATTTAGTGCTTGCGACCCAACGACCATCAGTAGATGTGATTACTGGTTTAATTAAGGCTAATGTGCCCACACGCATCTCGTTTCAAGTATCCAGCAAAATCGATTCGCGCACCATATTAGATCAAATGGGCGCTGAAGCGTTGTTAGGTCAGGGCGATATGTTGTATATGCCGCCTGGCACGGGCTACCCAGTGCGTATTCACGGGGCTTTTGTGAGCGATCATGAAGTGCATCAAGTGGTGAACCACTTAAAGGTCATGGGCGAACCGAACTATATAGAAGGAATCTTGACCAATGAAACGGAAGGTGGCAGCGAGCTTGGTGAATACGGCGATGACGGCGCAGAGAAAGATCCGCTTTATGATGAGGCGGTTTCCATCGTGTTAAAAAGTCGTCGTGCGTCGATTTCATCGGTACAGCGTCAACTTAGAATCGGTTATAACCGTGCTGCGCGTTTGATAGAGGATATGGAGCGTGCTGGGTTGGTTTCTGCCATGCAAAGTAATGGGAACAGGGAAGTTTTAGCTAAAGGCGGAATGAGTGACGAGTAAAGTTTTATTGGTTTTTCTGATGATGTTTGCCAATCTGGCGATAGCAGATGGCGTTTCTAGTCTGCGCGATTTCTTCAACACCACCAACACCATGCGCGCCCAGTTTAGCCAAGTGGTGAAAGACAAACAGGGTCGCAAAGAGCAAGAGGTTGAAGGTATCATGCAACTTCAGCGACCGAATAAATTCCGTTGGGATTGTAAAAAACCCTACGAACAGCAAATTGTGAGCGATGGCAAGGACGTATTTTTATATGATACTGAACTGCAGCAAGTGACTGTTCGGCAACTTAGTAAAACCTTAGGCTCAAGTCCTGCCGCTATGTTGGCGGGTGGTGAGGCAGTAGAAAAAAGCTTCACACTTAAAAATGCGACGCGCAAAGATGGTCTGGCTTGGGTGCTGGCCTTGCCGAAAAATAAAGAGAGCGGTTTTGAGCGTGTTTTGCTGGGTTTTAAGGCCGATAAACTACGTAAAATGGAGATTTACGACAGTTTTAATCACATTACACATATTACGTTTGATGAAGTTGAGCGCAATCCGAAGTTGGAAGATGCCACATTTTTGTTTACGCCGCCAAAAGGGGTAGATGTGGTGGGCGAGTAAACGGGCAAGTAAAGCAGGTGAGTGCAAAAGTTGCGAAACCACAACAAACATTTTTTATTGCCCCAAAACTTAACTTTTAACTTTATTAAATTGCTGTAATTCATTATTATTTTAAAATAATTTTAAAATAATCAATCAAAGCATGCGGCTTTCCCCCCGACTCATTAAACCTTATCTAACTCTCGTGTTAGTATTTTTGTTTGCCTCAACACCAACAATTTTAGTTGCAGCGCAAGACGATGTCACAAAAGAAGCCGAAACGTTAATTCGCAAAGGTGATTTTAATGCTGCTTATCGGTTGTTAGAGCCTCTGGAAGATGAGCGGGCAGGCGATGTAGATTATGACTATTTGCTGGGAGTTGCGGCCATAGAAAGCGGCAATACCACACGTGGTGCATTTGCCTTAGAGCGCGTGTTGGCGACAGACCCCAATCACAAAGACGCTCGCGCGGAGATGGCGAAAGCGCATTTTATACTCGGTGAAACGCAAGCCTCGAAAGCCGAATTCAATAATGTGTTACAGCAAAATCCCGATGCTGAAACCAAACGAGTGATCGAGAAATTACTTACTGCCATCCAAAAAAATGAAGGCACCACGACCACATTTGGCGCCTATCTTAATTTTGGTTTAGGCTACGATTCTAACGTAAGTAGCGCGCCCAGCATCAGTTCAATTGGGGTGCCGGCCTTCGGTGGCTTGCTTATTGAGCTAGATAATAGCGCGCGCGAGCAATCGGATAACTTCATGAACTTAGCGGCAGGTGTTTCAGTGCGTCATCCTTTTACAGATAAACTCGCTGTGTTTGGGGCAGTAAGCGGCACTAGCCGCATCAATAGTGATCGAACGGCTTTTGATAATAGCGCTCTCGATTTCAATGCAGGATTCCAATATCGGCAAAATCAGCATAATTTTTCATTCGCCTTACAAGATAATCATTTTGATTTAGATTCTGAGAATTTTAGGCACGCTTATGGCGCCACAGCACAGTGGCTGTATAACGTCAATGCGAACAATCAGATTGGCGCTTATTTGCAATATTCACGCCTTAACTATCATGGCAATGAGATTCGCAATGCCGATAGAACCATCCTCGGCCTAAATGCGGCACATGTATTTTCAGGCGATTTGAGCCCAGTGGTATTCGCCAGTATTTATAGCGGCCGCGAAGTTGCGCGTGATTCGCAATTCGATCATTTTAGTCTAGATATCGGTGGACTACGCACTGGTGGTCAACTGAGTTTAAATAGTCAATGGCAGCTGCAAGGATCGTTCGCTTATGAATTGCGGAATAACGATGAAGATGAACCATTTTTTTTGAAAAAACGTAAAGATCGTCAATACGATGCTTCATTGGGCTTAAACTTTATTCCTGCGCGAGATTGGTCGATTAGACCGCAAGTGAGTTACAGTAAAGTAGATTCTAATATCGAGCTGAATAGCTTTGATCGCCACATTATTTCAATTGATGTGCGCAAAGATTTTAGCTGGTAACATGCGCATTAAGTCGCGGTATAATTCATGCCGTGAACACACTATTTCAACCTAACGCCCCACAAGCGCCGCTCGCTGAAAGACTTCGCCCAAAAACGCTGGATGAAGTCGTTGGACAATCGCATTTATTGGGCGAGAGCAAGCCGCTGCGATTAGCATTTCAATCGGGTAATTTGCCATCGATGATACTGTGGGGACCGCCTGGCGTTGGTAAAACTACGCTTGCACGACTAATTGCCAACACAGCAGACGCCGAATTTATCGCGGTTTCTGCTGTGCTTTCTGGCATTAAAGATATCCGCGATGCAGTGGAGCGCGCTGAACTTACACTGCAGCAGCATGGCCGTAAAACCATATTATTTGTGGATGAAGTGCACCGTTTTAACAAAGGTCAGCAAGATGCGTTTTTGCCGTTTGTAGAAAGTGGCTTAATTACCTTTATTGGCGCGACCACAGAAAACCCCTCATTTGAAGTCAATAGCGCGTTACTCAGCCGCGCACAAGTATTTGTTTTAAATAGCCTTAGCGAACCAGAGCTGGCTTTGTTGCTAGAGCGTGCGCGCTTGTTAGTGGCTGAGGATATCAGCATTGCGGACGAAGTACGCGAGCAGATAATCGCTTACGCAGATGGTGATGCAAGACGTTTATTTAACTTCCTGCAAGCCTTATTTCATACGGCTTCTGGAGCATCTATTTTGCAAATAGACGAAGCCTTTTTGCAAACCACGATGGCAGAAAAACTGCGTCGTTTTGATAAAGGCGGCGAAGCGTTTTACGATCAAATTTCTGCGTTGCATAAATCGGTGCGCGGTAGCAACCCAGATGCCGCTTTATATTGGTTTTTGCGCATGATTGATGGCGGCGCAGATCCACTCTATTTAGGTCGCCGCATTGTGCGTATGGCGATTGAAGATATTGGCTTGGCCGACCCGCGCGCGCAGGGAATGTGCTTAGAAGCCTGCCAAATTTACGAGCGGCTGGGCTCACCAGAAGGTGAATTGGCGTTAAGTAATGCGGTAATTTATTTGGCAGTGGCACCCAAAAGCAACGCCGCTTATAACGCCTATAACCAAGCCAAAAGTTTTGTGGCACAAGATAAATCACGGCCAGTACCATTGCACTTGCGCAATGCGCCCACTAAGCTGATGAAAGAATTAGATTATGGCAAAGAATATCGTTATGCACATAACGAGCCTGAAGCTTACGCGGCGGGCGTGGATTACTTTCCAGATGAGTTATATGAAAGTAAAAATTTACCTCCGCAGTTTTATGTGCCCACGCCGCGTGGCTTAGAAGGTAAAATAGGCGAAAAATTAATGCATCTCAAAGACCTAGATAAACAGCAGTCAGATAAAAAAGCGAAAAAATAAATGTTAGATATTCAGCAATTAAGAAATGATTTGGATGGCGTTACAAAGCAGTTAGAAAAGCGCGGATTTGTATTTGATGCGGCAGGCTTTAGCAAATTAGAAGTTGAACGTAAAACTATACAGACTAATACAGAGGCTCTGCAAGCCAAGCGGAATGCGGCTTCCAAGAGCATTGGTTTTGCAAAATCCAAGGGCGAAGATGTAAGCGTAATCATGGCGGAAGTTGCAGGATTGGGCGAGCAGTTGAAGGCTGGAGAAACGCGTTTAACAGAGGTTCAAGAGCAACTAAAAGACTTGATGTTGAATGTACCTAATTTGGCACATGAGAGCGTGCCTGCAGGAAAAAGCGAAGCAGACAATGTAGAGGTGCGCAAAGTCGGTACACCACGAAATTTTAAATTAGAAGGTTTTAAACCAAAAGACCACACTGACGTTGGCACACCACTTGGGCTAGATTTTGATACAGGTATTAAATTATCGGGTACGCGCTTTACTTTTATGCGTGGTGGCATCGCCAAGTTGCATCGTGCCTTGGCACAGTTTATGTTGGATACTCAAACTGAGCAGCATGGCTACGAGGAATGCTACACGCCTTACATTGTGACTGATGAGACTTTGCAAGGTACTGGTCAATTGCCAAAGTTTGAAAAAGATTTGTTTCAGGTTAGTTTTGGAGGTACAAGTTTTAAGGCTGTGGCGATTGAAGTGTCACTAAATAATGATGGTACTACAGCAGTTACCCCTACAAAAAATTGGTTCTTAATCCCCACATCTGAAGTCACTCTCACCAACACCGTGCGCGATGAAATCGTTCCTCTAGATTCATTGCCGATTAAGCTGACTGCGCATACCCCTTGTTTCCGTTCAGAGGCAGGCAGTTACGGAAAAGACACCAAAGGCATGATACGCCAACACCAGTTTGATAAAGTCGAGATGGTGCAGATTGTGCATCCAGACGAAAGTTATGAGGCGTTAGAAGAAATGGTTGGCCATGCCGAGAACATTTTAAAAGCATTGGAATTGCCTTACCGCGTGGTGAGTTTATGTACCGGTGACATGGGGTTTGGTGCAGCTAAAACCTACGATTTAGAAGTGTGGTTGCCTGCGCAAAATACTTATAGAGAAATTTCTAGCGTGAGCAATTGCGAGGCGTTTCAAGCACGCCGTTTACAAGCGCGATTTAGAAATGCACAAGGCAAAACCGAATTTGTGCATACACTGAATGGCTCGGGCTTAGCAGTAGGGCGCACGCTGGTGGCGGTGTTAGAGAATTATCAAAATGCCGATGGCAGCGTCACAATTCCTAATGTGCTTAAGCCTTATATGAATGGGCTACAAAAGCTAAGTATTTCTTAAGTTATTTTAAAAATAGATGTTCTGCAGACCAATATCTATGCGGCTCGCAGGCCTGTTATTTTACAAACTAAAAGTATTTTTGAGATAAACATTAAAAATTCGCCGCTAAAATCTGTTTTTCACCTGCAATTTTAAAATCATTCTGCTCGGGATTATGGCTAGGCTGGTAGCGTAGTAAGATACTGTGATAGCTACGTATGGATTCTACAAAAATTACTGGTTGGCCACAGTTGCAATAACCATATCTAGCATTCACGTAATAGCTAGGGTTATTCAACATGACCAGCGTTTTTTTCACGTCGGCCCAGCTATTAGGGTTAAGCTTTAAACGTTGCGCCAGCACGCGCGCATCTTCCACATGCGCATAGCCAATGTTGTACGAGGCCAAAGCCATATAAATACGGTCAGGCTGCGGAACGCGATCTGGAATCGTATCTACCATTAAATTGATGTACTTTGCACCAGCAGGGATACTTTGCTTGGGATCTAACCTGTCTGTGACTCCCATGCGGTCTGCGGTGGATTCCGTCAGCATCATCAGTCCACGCACGTTGGTGGGCGAGGTGTTAAACGTGTCCCAATGTGATTCTTGGTAACTAATCGCCGCAAGCAAGCGCCAATCGATGCCAGTGATTTCTTGTGCTTGCTGAAAAAGACGCTTATATTTAGGTAGCAGCGTGTTGCTTCTGACTAAAAAAGTCTTTACATCCAAAGGGTTAAGGCGTTTTGCATTACCATGATAGCGATCAACCAAATTGCGCAACGTGCCATCATTTTTAATTTTGGTAAAAAATGTATTGGCTTTCTCAAGTAGTTTTGGATCAGCATCTTTAGAAAGTGCCCAAGCAATTTTCTCTGGCTCACCTACTGCGAAAGCTACGCCTAAATTGGGATAGTAGTTCTGTAAAATTGAAATCAAATGGCTATCAGCAATAGTAAATTCAATTTCGCCATTAGCTACTTCGGCGATTAATTTTTCAGAATTCGCGTTATCTCGCTCTTCCCAAGTTAAGTCAGGCTCATGCTCGCGCAACTTGCTTAATCGCTCTGCAAAGCTTGTTCCTGTTGGTACAACGATATTTAGGCCGACCAAATCATTTGGGCTTTTAGGTGGTTTTTTGTTCGTCGCTTTGTTATAAACCACTTGTTGTTGTACATCTTGATACGGAGTAGTGAAATTAATACGCTTTTTGCGCGCTTCGGTGACGCTAATGTCGGCCGCCGCGATGTCAGCCTTTCCATTTAAAACGCTAGGTAAAATTTGGTCAATATGGTTGGCAACAATCAGTTTTAATTGCGTGCCATCATTGAGTTCTTTAATGAATAATTTAATCAAATCATACTCTAGCCCAGAAAATTCGTTACTGTCGTTTACATAATAGGTGTTGGGACTATTCATAGTCACGAAGGTAATTACTTTAGCTTTATCTAACTCTGGCAAAGGTTTGGTGGGCGGTAACGGTGAGGTGGGTTTATCGCAGCTAACCAAAGCCAACGTAAGCAACAGAAAGATGTAATGAAATTTATACAAAAAATAGTCTCAAAAATTAGCCTTAAAAATCCGCTTTATTTCCAACGCTCTTCAACTTTGCCATCACCAGCAATTAACACTACGCTGGTAAGGCCGCGAAAAATGCCATGCTCCACCACGCCAGGTATGTTGTTAATGAGATGATTGAGCGATTCCTCAGAAATCGATTGATCAAACGCCATGTCCAAAATAAGGCTGCCTTGCGAGCTAATAGATAAGCCATCTTTGGCGGTATTTTGGCGTAAATCTCCAACGCCACCAGCCACTTCCAAACTCCGTTTCGTGGCTTTCCACGCTATTGGCAACACTTCAATGGGAATTGCAAAGTTGGTACCGATGCGATCGACCAATTTGCTTTTGTCTGCGACCACTAAAAATTGTTTGGCCGCTTTTGCCAGTAGTTTTTCTAGTACTAAATCATAGCCACGACCCTTTAGCAGCGTCATGTCTGGCGTAATTTCATCGGCGCCATCGACATACAAATCAATTTCTGCAACTTGTGTTAGTGCAATCACGTTTAAACCCAAGTTTTGCGCTTTAATCATGCTGATATTTGAGCTGGCAATCGTCGTCACTTTTAGATTTTCTTCTAGTTGGCGACGTGCGAGTTCTTCGATGAAATAATTTGCGGTAGAACCCGTACCTAGGCCAACCAACATGCCGCTTTCCACGTATTTTGCAGCATGGATTGCAACGGCCTGTTTGTCATTGATGGGTTTATCGTTCATGGCGCTAGTCTCCCCGTTTTTTTATTTTTGGTATGAATGAAGTTGGCTTAATTGATGCGACCTTATTACAGTTATAATAGGTAAAATCCACCCTTAAACTCAAGTCATTTTATGCAGTTAATACCGCCTACAAAGGGCAAAAAAAGTCGTTTTTCTTATCCTGCCAATGGCTTAGATAGCTTATCTCTTGCAACACTTTCATGTAGCTTAAAAACAACAGCACAGACTAAAAATGCGCCGCTTGTTGTAATTACGTCAAACGCGTTTGAAGCGCAGCGTTTGCTGCAGGAAATCGCCTATTTTGCGCCAACTTTGCAAGTAAATTTACTGCCAGATTGGGAGACGCTACCATATGATGTGTTCTCGCCGCATCCAGATTTAATTTCAGAGCGGCTCGCGACTTTGTACCAAATTAGCCAGAGTATTTGCGATGTGGTAATTGTGCCAATCGCCACGGCTTTATTGCGATTGCCGTCAGTTGCGTATTTGTCTGCGTATACTTTTATGCTTAAAAAAGGCCAAAAGCTCAATTTAGAAGCGCTGCGAAATCAATGCGCGCAAGCGGGCTATCACCATGTTTCGCAAGTCATTTCACCAGGGGAATTTAGCGTGCGTGGTGGCTTGGTCGATTTGTTCCCCATGGGCAGCGCGCTACCTTACAGAATCGACCTGTTTGACGACGAAATTGAAACCATTCGCACCTTCGATATTGATACCCAGCGCAGTCTTTATCCAGTGCCCGAGATACGATTATTGCCCGCGCGCGAGTTCCCGCTTGATGAGGCGGGCATTGCTAAATTTAGAAGCAATTTTCGTGAACAATTTGAAGGCGATCCGCAACGCGCGACTATCTACAAAAATGTCAGTAAAGGCGTCGCCAGTGGCGGTATTGAATGGTATTTACCGTTGTTTTTTGACGCGACCGCAAGCTTTTTAGATTACTTGTCACCAAGTGCCAATATTTGTTTACACGGTAATGTGGATAAGGCCGCGCAACAGTTTTGGGCAGAGGCGAATTCGCGTTATCGATTATTGGCGCACGACCCTGAACGGCCGATTTTAAAACCTGAAATTTTGTTAATTAAAACTGAAGATTTTTTCGCGCAAACACATGATTTT
>JANMYB010000093.1:0-4773 GCA_031381645.1 Methylotenera sp. | reverse complement strand
ACTGCGCGCACTTTGCACCAAGCATGGCGCGGTACTGATTTTTGATGAAGTGATGACGGGTTTTCGCGTGGCTTTAGGTGGCGCACAAGCGCTTTATAACATCAAACCAGATATGACAACGCTTGGCAAAGTGATTGGCGGAGGCTTGCCAGTGGGCGCGTTTGGTGGCCGTAAAGAGATTATGCAATGCCTCGCGCCAATCGGAAAAGTTTATCAAGCAGGCACGCTGTCAGGCAATCCTGTAGCGGTAACTGCGGGTTTGGTTACGCTGAAATTGATACAAGAAAAAGGTTTTCATGAGAAATTAACTGCGCAAACTAAAAAACTAACTGATGGCCTATATGCTGCATCAAATAAGGCCAGAGTGATATTTAGCGCACAAAATGTTGGCGGCATGTTTGGTTTGTATTTTAGTGAAACTTGCCCGACTAGTTATGTAGAAATAATGGCAAATAATAACAAAGCACACTTCAACCAGTTTTTCCACAGCATGTTAGATAGTGGCGTTTATCTAGGACCTTCAGCATTTGAAGCAGGATTTGTTTCGGCTGCGCACACCGATGCAGACATTGCGTTTACTATTGAAGCCGCAAAAAAAGCGTTTGCTAGCCTAGTATAGATTTTAGTGTAGCTGCTGGAAGTTTTCGATGTTGATAGGCGTGTTATTCACGCTTACCATGCGGTCTAGACGCAGGCTTGCTTTCATCATCGCATTGGCAATTTGTTGTACGTGATTAGGGCTTAACCTTAATGAAGTCGCGCCAATTTCTAATTCAATCACGTCACAATTTTTGCAGTAAATCAGCCGCACACCAAGACCTTCAGCCAAAATTAATTTATCACAAGGATTATTCATGAAGCTTTCTCCGTCAGTCATTTATATAAATGATAATCATTCTCATTTAAAGAGTCAACAAATAAATTAACTATTTTTCAAGTGCTAGTCATAAATCTTGCGGATTAAGACATAAGTTTTTTGCTAAAGACATTGTAAACAGCGCTATGTGATTGATATTGCCTAGATTTAACGGTAATATTGAAGGTTCCGCTAAATGTTTTAAAATTAGATTAATAGGCACTGAATATGGCAGTTGTGAATCCAATTAAAATTACAAACAAAATTAAAAATCTCGCACCACAAAATCAAGGGTTATACGACAAGCGAAATGAAAAAGACGCGTGTGGCGTTGGCTTTGTGGCGCATATCAAAGGCAAAAAAAGCCATGAGATTGTTCAGCAAGGTTTAATGCTTTTAACCAATTTAACGCATCGTGGCGCAACTGGCTACGACCCCAAACTGGGCGATGGTGCCGGCCTATTGATGCAAATGCCTGATGCGTTTATGCGTGCCGAAGCAGCCAAGCTCAATATCAATCTGCCAGAAGCAGGTAAATACGCTGTTGGTAATTTATTTTTGCCGCAAGATACAAAAAATCGCGCTGCAGTTGAAGCGATTATCACTAAAATTATTACTGAGGAAAATCAAATCTTGCTTGGCTGGCGCAATGTGCCAGTGGATAACAGCAGTATTGCTGATGCGGCGCGCGATGTTGAGCCTTGTATGTGCCAAGTGTTTGTTGGTAGCAAAGTAGCAGATCAAAATACCTTCGAACGCAAATGTTTCGTGATTCGCAAACGTATCGAGCATGCTGTAAAAGCCTTAGATTTAAAAGATAACGCTGCGTTTTACGTGCCGTCATTTTCTAGTCGCACAATCGTTTACAAAGGCATGCTATTGGCCAATGAGGTGGGCGTTTACTTCCGCGATCTGGCTGATGAACGTGTGGTTTCAGCGCTCGCGCTGGTACATCAACGTTTCTCTACAAACACTTTCCCCACCTGGGATTTAGCGCATCCTTTCCGCATGATTGCGCACAACGGCGAAATCAATACCGTGCAAGGCAATGTGAATTGGATGGCAGCGCGCCATGAGACCATGAAATCGGCTGTGCTTGGTGAAGATTTAGAAAAACTTTGGCCATTGATTGCCGAAAACCAATCAGACTCAGCTTGCTTTGATAATTGCCTAGAGTTACTAGTTGCGGGTGGTTATAGCTTACCGCACGCGATGATGTTGCTAATTCCAGAAGCCTGGAATAATAATGCACTGATGGATGAAGAGCGTCGCGCATTTTACGAATATCACGCAGCACTGATGGAGCCATGGGACGGCCCCGCAGCAGTGGCGTTTACTGATGGCAACATGATTGGTGCGACGTTGGATAGAAACGGCCTACGCCCAGCCCGCTATTTGGTCACAGATGATGATATCGTGATGATGGCATCCGAAATGGGCGTACTAACATTCCCGCAAGAAAAAATTGTCAAAAAATGGCGCTTACAGCCAGGCAAAATGTTGCTGATAGACACCGTACAAGGCCGCATTATTGATGATGCGGAAGTAAAAAGCGAACTAGCTTCAGCCAAACCCTATAAAGCTTGGATAGCGCAATCACGCTATTTCCTGGGTGATTTACCTAAAGTTGAAGCCCAATTGGAAATGGCAGAAACTTTGCTCGATACGCAGCAGGCGTTTGGCTACACGCAAGAAGATATTAAATTTGTGTTGCAGCCTATGATTGCCAATGGCGAAGAAGGCGCTGGCTCTATGGGTAACGATGCGGCTTTACCCGTGCTGTCCAACAAGCCAAAGCTGCTTTATAATTATTTTAAGCAATTGTTTGCGCAAGTCACCAACCCGCCGATTGACCCAATTCGCGAAGAATTAGTGATGAGTTTAGTGACTTTTATTGGTCCGAAACCAAACTTGCTAGGTTTAGATGAAACTAATCCGCCATTACGTTTAGAAGCCAGCCAGCCAGTACTTACTTTAAGCGAATTAGAGCAGCTAAAAAATATTAGCACTTCTACAAAAGGCCAATTTAAATCATTGGTGTTAGATATTACTTATGATGCCAAACTTGAGAAAGCTGGGTTAGAAAAAGCTCTGAAAAATCTACATAAAGCTACACACACAGCAGTGCACGACGGCTTTAATGTACTGATTTTATCGGACAGAACCATTTCAAAAAATCGCATTGCGATTCCAGCATTATTGGCTTGTTCTGCCACACATGAATACTTGGTAAAATCAGGCCTGCGAACAAGCACTGGTTTGGTGATAGACACGGGGTCGGCGCGCGAAGTGCACCACTTTGCTTTATTGGCAGGTTACGGCGCTGAAGCCGTTTGTCCATGGCTGGCATTGGAAACCATTAATCATTTAACTGGCGATGGTTATGCTGGGAGCAAAAATTTTGTTAAAGCCATCGGCAAAGGCTTGTATAAAGTGATGTCGAAAATGGGCATTTCTACTTATCAATCCTACTGCGGCGCACAAATTTTTGAAGCCATTGGTTTAAACTCGGCCTTTATAAGCAAATACTTTACTGGCACTTCTACACAGATTGAAGGTATCGGCCTAGAAGAAGTGGCCGAGGAAACTATACGTTTGCACAATATGGCGTTTAGCGATGACCCAGTGTTGTTGCGGCAGCTCGATGCTGGTGGCGAATATGCATTTCGTGTGCGCGGCGAACAACATATGTGGACGCCAGAATCTATTTCTAAGCTGCAAAATGCAACACGCACCAATAAATTTGATACTTACAAAGAATACGCGAAATTAATTAACGACCAAACCCGTCGCCATAAAACCTTGCGGGGCTTGTTTGAGATTAAACCTGCTGGTGCGGCAATTCCGCTAGAGCAAGTTGAGCCTGCAAAAGAAATCGTGAAGCGCTTTGCGACAGGCGCAATGTCATTGGGTTCGATTTCTACTGAAGCGCACGCAACATTAGCGATTGCGATGAACCGCATTGGCGGAAAATCGAATACGGGCGAGGGCGGCGAAGATGCTAAACGTTTTATTCCAGTAGCCAAAGACACCACAATGGCGGATGTGATTGGCAAAAATTTGGTATTTAGCGATATCCCACTAAAGGCGGGCGACTCTATGCGCTCGCGCATTAAGCAGGTGGCTTCGGGTCGTTTTGGCGTGACTGCGGAATATTTAGCGAGCGCCGACCAGATTCAAATTAAAATGGCACAAGGTGCAAAACCAGGCGAAGGCGGCCAACTACCTGGTCACAAGGTTTCGGAGTATATTGCTAAATTACGTTTTTCTGTGCCAGGCGTGGGCTTAATTTCACCACCTCCACATCATGATATATACTCAATAGAAGATTTAGCGCAACTGATTCACGACTTGAAAAATGCTAATCCTAGAGCGTCAATTTCAACTAAACTGGTTTCAGAAACTGGCGTTGGTACAGTGGCTGCAGGCGTTGCTAAAGCCAAATCTGATCATATTGTCATTGCAGGTCACGATGGCGGCACAGGCGCATCACCAATATCTAGCGTGAAGCATGCAGGCACGCCGTGGGAGCTTGGGCTAGCAGAAACACAACAAACTTTAGTGTTGAATCAGCTACGCGGTCGCGTAGTTGTGCAAGTGGATGGCCAAATTAAAACTGGACGAGACGTATTAATTGGCGCTCTGTTAGGCGCAGATGAATTTGGTTTTGCGACAGCACCTTTAGTTGTAGAAGGCTGCATTATGATGCGCAAATGCCATCTCAATACCTGCCCAGTTGGCGTGGCGACGCAAGACCCTGTGCTTCGCAAAAAATTTACTGGCCAGCCAGAACACGTGGTGAATTTCTTCTTCTTTATTGCGGAAGAGCTGCGTGAGCTGATGGCTTCAATCGGTATTGCTAAGTTTGAGGATTTGGTTGGACGCAGCGATTTGTTAGATATGAAAGCTGGCATCGA
>JANMYB010000088.1:0-47357 GCA_031381645.1 Methylotenera sp. | reverse complement strand
GCGGAATAGGGCCACAGAGACGAGCGTATTAAGTTACGGTGAAACGCGGTAACCTCCATCTGCAGCAAGACCAAATAGGCTGGCAATAGGCGTGGCTCGCGCTGCCAGCGGGTAGGTTGCTTGAGCGCACGCGCAAGTGTGCGCCTAGATGAATGACTGTTACGTGTAGCAATATACGACAGAACCCGGCTTATCGGCTAGCTTCACTCTTTACTTGCCACTTTAGTGGCTTAGTAAATAGGGGAAGACCTTTACGGTCTTTGTATCAAGTTCGTCAGTTTATGTTTGCTTAGTTTAAGTTTGCTTTCTCGCCAGTCATGCAATTCAATCACATAATCAGTAATACTGATATTTCACATTCACTTAATTTTATAAGTTATTGATTATTAACATTTTTGTTTTTTGCACAAAAATGCGCTAAGTCTTTGTCTTATAAAGAAAAAATGTCAAAAAGTGCTTGCAAAGCGCTTTATTTATATCTATAGTTCAATTTGTGGGGAAAAGTGGGTTTTTGTGGGGAATGACTAACTCAAGCTAGGGGTGGTTAGTGATTCCTCACTTTTTGACCCAACAAACCCAAATAAACAATAGAAATTATAAGGCTTTTATTCAACCATGTTTCGCGGTGCAACAAATTTAAGTATGGATGCAAAAGGTAGGCTGGCAGTGCCCGCCAAGCATCGCGATGCGCTATTGACGCAATCTGCAGGTAATGTGGTGTTGACGGCTCACCCACATGGATGTTTATTGTTGTATCCGCAACCGGCGTGGGAGCCGATTCAGACCAAAATGATGGCCTTATCGAGTTTTGATAAACAGTCATCCAGCTTGCAGCGCCTATTGGTAGGCTATGCTGAGGATATTACGATTGATAATGCAGGCCGCATGTTGGTTTCACCCGCTTTGCGCGAGTTTGCAAATTTAGAAAAAGATGTGATGCTGGTTGGCCAAGGCAGCCATTTTGAAATGTGGAATTTAAGCGCCTGGCGTAAACAGCTCGAAAACGTCATGGGTGGCGATGGCATTGAGATGCCCGCAGAATTAGAAGGCTTTTCACTATGATGATGGGCGCGAGTTCGGCGCCCGCAACAGCCGCAGTGTCAGTGTCGCCAGCAACAATGTCAACAGTTTCAATCCACGTCACAGTTTTACTCGAAGAAGCGGTTGATGCACTCAACATCAAACCTAGCGGAACCTACATTGACGGTACGTTTGGTCGCGGCGGACATAGCAAAAAAATACTCTCCAAGTTGAGCAAAACTGGTCGCCTGTTCGCGCTGGATAGAGATTTAGCCGCAATAGAAACGGGCAAACAAATTCAAGACGCACGATTCAACATTTCGCATCGACATTTTTCAGAAATCAATCAATTGGCAACAGATAACAATTTAACGCACGTCGATGGCATTTTGCTGGATTTGGGTATTTCATCGCCGCAAATCGACGAAGGCGAGCGCGGGTTTAGTTTTAGGTTTGATGGCCCACTCGATATGCGCATGGATCAAACGCGTGGTAAAACAGTTGCAGAACTGCTGTCCACAATTTCAGAGCAACAATTAGGAGAGGTGATAAAACATTATGGTGAAGAACGGTTTGCTAAGCAGGTTGCAAGGGCGATTATTAAGGAGCGCAATGACGGGCGCGCCATCACCACTACAGGACAGCTTGCCGCGATCGTGGCAAGTGCAATCCCCAAGAGCGAGCAGGGGCAGAACACAGCCACGCGCACCTTTCAAGCTTTACGGATTTTCGTCAATCAAGAGCTTGAGGAGTTATCGCTAATACTACCTAAGTGTCTAGATTTGCTGGAGGTTGGCGGCAGGTTAGTGGTAATCAGCTTTCATTCGCTAGAAGATAGAATCGTGAAGCGGTTTATTCAAAATGAACAAAATCGCGACGATTTTCCAAGCAATTTTCCAATTAAAGCGAAAGATTTACCGCCGCCGCGCCTGGTTTCGATAAGCAAAGCCATTAAACCAAGCGCAATGGAAATTAAGCAAAACGTGCGCTGCAGAAGCGCGGTAATGCGTGTGGCAGAGAGAACAGCTACCCAATGAGCGGATTAATAAAGTGACGCGCCTAAATCTTATTTTATTTTTTGTGCTCATTTTGGTGAGTTTGAGCATCGTGACCTCGCAACACAAGGCACGCAAATTGTATTTTGAGTTAGAGCAATTGCAAGAATTGGGCAAAAAATACGATACCGAGTATGGTCAGCTGCAACTGGAGCAAAGCACGTGGGCTATGCATTCGCGCGTAGAAGAATTGGCTGCGAAAAAATTAAACATGCAAGTACCCGATGCAAAACGCATACAAGTTATCTCACTAGAAGATATGGCGCGCTAAACATGGCTTATAACCACCCACAGCATCACATCGTTAAGCTACCTGCTTGGCGCAGACGCGTGTTGCTCATTGGCGTATTGGTGCTGTTTGCAGGCTTGTTTATGCGCGGCATTTATTTGCAAAGTTTACACAAAGAATTTTTGCAGCAAAAAGGTGATGCGCGTTATAGCCGTGCCTTGGTGCTGCAAGCGCATCGCGGCAAAATTACTGATAGAAATGGCGAGCTTTTAGCCATTAGTAGCCCTGTAGAATCGGTTTGGGCAAGTCCGCCAGATGTAAAGATTAGCAAATTACAAAAAACCGCATTAGCAAAACTGTTGACGATTAAAACCAAAGACATCGACAAAAAAATCGCCAATAGAGAACGTGAATTTGTGTATTTAAAACGCCGCATTTCACCCGATTTAGCCGCAAAGGTCATGAGTTTAGACATTCCAGGCGTATTTTTGCAACGAGAATACAAACGTTTTTATCCAGCTGGTGATGTCACCGCGCATTTGGTGGGCTTCACGGGCATTGATGATAATGGTCAGGAAGGTTTCGAATTGGCGAAAAATAGTCTGCTTTCTGGCAAGCCTGGCAGTCGCCGCGTGATTCAAGATAGGCAAGGCCATATTGTAGAAGATTTAGAGGCAGTGAAAGTCCCGCAAGATGGAAGAGATCTGGTATTGAGCATCGACCGTCGTCTGCAATATTTGGCGTTTAGAGAGTTGCAAAAAGCGGTAGAAGTGCATAAAGCCAAGGCGGGTGCAGCGGTGATATTGGACGCAAAAACGGGCGAAGTATTAGCAATGGTGAATTTGCCAACATATAACCCCAATAATCCAGTGAACATTAAAGGCAAAATGCGTAATCGCGCTATTACCGATATGTTTGAGCCTGGCTCTACCATGAAAGCTGTAACCGCGGCGGCGGCCATGCAGTTTGGGGATTATAAGCCAGATACAAAAATTCAAACTGCACCAGGTGCTTTAAGTATTGGACCAGCTACCATTCACGATACGCATCCGCACGGAATTTTGACGGTGGCGCAAGTGGTACAAAAGTCGTCCAATGTAGGTGCAGCAAAAATGGCGTTGAGTCTTAAAAAAGAAGAGCTTTGGAGCACGTTTAATCAGTTAGGCTTTGGAACCCGTGCCAATATTGGCTTTCCGGGCGAGGCTTCGGGTATTTTGCGCAGCTACAAAACTTGGCGACCAATCGAGCAGGCGACTATGTCGTATGGGCATGGGATTAGTGTGACCTTGTTACAGCTTGCACGTTCTTATACGGTATTTGCTAACGAGGGCGAGCTAAAGCCAGTTTCGCTCATCAAGTTGGCTGAGTCTCCAGTAGGCCATCAAGTATTTTCAGCACAAGTGGCCAATGATGTGAAAGACATGCTTGAGATGGTCGTACAGCCAGGAGGCACGGCGCTTAGGGCTCAAGTGGCGGGTTATCGCATGGCAGGGAAAACTGGTACTGCACATAAGATTGGTGGTACAGGATATGAAAAAGATAAATATGTAGGTTCGTTTGTGGGAATTGCGCCAGCCTCTAATCCGCGCCTGATTATGGCGGTGATGATCGATGAGCCTGGCATTGAAAATGAACAATATTATGGAGGTATAGTGGCCGCGCCAGTGTTTGCCGCAGTCATGGCGGATGCCTTGCGCATGCTGGCTGTGCCGCAAGATTCGCCTAACACCAACATCGTGATTCCGCCCGAATCAATCGAAGATGCAAAAGAGGTGGTATGAGTCAACATACGATAAAAACACCCCTAAAAAATATCACTTCAGACAGCAGAAAAGTTAAGTCTGGCAGCTTGTTTTTGGCTTATCCGGGTGATAAGGCTGATGGCCGCAACTATATTGCAGAGGCTATAAGAAACGGCGCAAGTGCGGTAATTTGGGATTCTGAGAATTTTGAATGGAATGCTAAGTGGGACATTGAAAATAAGCCAATTAAACAATTACGCCTACAAGCGGGCACTATTGCTAGCCAGTTTTATGGAAACCCTTCTGAAAAACTGTGGATGATAGGAGTGACGGGCACCAATGGTAAAACTTCGATTTCGCAATGGCTCTCACAATGTTTTAACCATTTAAGTAATAAAACTGCGGTGATTGGTACGCTAGGTAACGGTTTGCCAAAT
Organism: Methylotenera sp.; assembly: GCA_031381645.1. GTDB lineage: Bacteria > Pseudomonadota > Gammaproteobacteria > Burkholderiales > Methylophilaceae > Methylotenera_A. The sequence continues at coordinate 42,874 of JANMYB010000088.1, read as the reverse complement.
CAGCTTAAGCCAAGCATGAATACCACACCAGATGCAGTTTTGCTGCAGGAAATGTTGGCTGATTATGTGAAGCAAGAGGTTAAGACCGTCGCCATGGAAGTGTCTTCACATGGGTTGCATCAAGGTCGTGTGCGTGGCGTGAATTTTGATGTGGCGGTCTTGAGTAATTTAACGCGAGATCATTTGGATTATCACGGTTCGTTTGAGGATTATGCAGATGCGAAACGTGGCCTATTTATTGGCAGTGATTTAAAGGTTGCCGTGCTGAATTGTGATGATAAATTTGGCCGGGAAATTGAAGAAGAATTAACTAGTGTTGGTACGCCAGTATTGAGTTATGGCATCGATCGTGGTTTAGTTAGGGCGACCGAGCTGCATTTTGAAAATACCCATTTTGTTTTTTATGCTGTGACGCCACATGGTAATGCGCCTGTAAAAGCAAACTTAATAGGACGTTTCAATGTGTATAACGTACTCGCGGTGTTGGCGACTTTGCTTGCATCTAAGGTGATTTTAGAGGATGCGATAGAAGCAATTTCACACATTCAGTCTGCCAGCGGGCGCATGCAGCAATTGGGTGGCGGCAATTTGCCTTTAGTGGTGGTGGACTATGCGCACACTCCAGACGCTTTAGAAAAAGTGCTGACCACATTAAAAGCGCAGGCTAGCGCCAAACTCATTTGCGTATTTGGTTGCGGTGGCAATCGCGATGTGGGCAAGCGCGAATTGATGGGAAAAGTTGCAAGTGAAATTGCCGATGCGGTGGTGGTGACATCGGATAATCCGCGCGATGAAGCGCCTGAAAAAATTATTCAAGATATTTTAACAGGCATGCAAAGCAATTTTATAATAGAAGAAGATCGCGCTAAAGCCATCTCTGTTGGGATTTTTTCTGCCAAACCGAACGATATTGTACTCATTGCAGGTAAAGGTCATGAGGACTACCAAGAAATCGCAGGTAAAAAACATCATTTTAGTGATGTTGAACAAGCTCAAAATGTACTTAACGCCTATCAGGCGGCATCGCTATGAAGATCTTTATAAAGGTGCTCGCATGTTGATGCTTAGTGAAATCGCAAAAGTGGTGAACGGGCGCATGCTCGGCGATGATGTGCTAGTGCAAAGCGTTGGTACCGATAGTCGCAACATTGTAAAAAAACAATTATTTATTGGTATTAAAGGCGAAAATTTTAATGGCAACACCTACGCGCTAGAGTCCATTCAGCAAGGCGCTGCGGCGGTGCTGGTGTCAGATGAAAACACAACAGCTCGTCCGGCAGTAGTGGTGCTAAATACCCACTCAAGTTTAGGCAAGCTGGCAAAACATTGGCGCCAACAGTTTTTATTACCACTGGTGGCAGTCACAGGTAGTAATGGAAAAACCACAGTTAAAGAGATGATTGCAACGATTTTGGCTGCTGCTAAGGGTGTCGTATTGGCGACCCAAGGCAATTTGAATAATGATATTGGCATGCCGCTTACATTGCTGAAACTACGCACTGAACATACGGTTGCAGTCATCGAAATGGGTATGAATCACGAAGGCGAAATTCGTTACCTCACTAATTTGGCGCTACCTACAGTGGCTATTGTGAATAATGCGGGTACTGCGCATATTGGCGAATTGGGCTCGCGCGAAGCAATTGCGCGCGCCAAAGGCGAAATTTATGAGGGGCTGGAAGCCAATGGCACTGCGATTATCAATGTGGATGATGATTTTGCAGACTACTGGAAATCTCTCAATAAAAATAAAAGGATCATCACGTTTGGATTGATAACCCCCGCCGACGTTAACGCGACTTACAAAATAAACGGCAATCAGACAGAGGTCAATCTTAAAACACCTAACGGGGAAATGGAATTTACGCTCAGCGTATTAGGAGTTCACAATATTCATAATGCGTTGGCAGCAAGTGCTGTAGCAGTTGCGCTAGGCGTTTCGAATGAGGATATAGCAAAAGGACTGACTGTTTTTGGCGCAGTAAAAGGTCGTTTGAATTGGCTACAAGGCAATAACGGCGCGGTAGTGATAGATGACACTTATAACGCTAATCCAGATTCGATGAAAGCAGCCATTGATGTATTAGCTAACCAGAAAACATCTCAGATTTTCGTGATGGGCGATATGGCGGAGCTGGGTACAGGTGCGCCCCAGATGCACGCCGATATTGGCTTGTACGCCAAACAAAAAAACATCTCACATCTACTCACTTTCGGCGATTTAAGTGCAAAAGCAGCAGATGCTTTTGGCGCTAACGCGCAACACTTTACGAACATGGAAGCTTTGATTGAAAGCTTGAAGCCAGTAATGAATAGTAACGCCACCGTGTTGGTAAAAGGCTCGCGTTTTATGCAAATGGAGCGCGTGGTAAATCAAATTTTAAAAAAAAATGACAAGCTGGGGGGGGAATAATGCTACTAGAACTTGCACGCTACTTGGCGCACGATATTCGTGGTTTTAATGTGTTTAATTACATCACGCTACGTGCAGTTTTGGCGACACTTACTGCTTTGATTATTTCATTTATGGTTGGTCCGACCATGATACGCAAACTCACTCAATACAAGGTGGGGCAAGCAGTGCGTGACGACGGCCCACAAACACATTTGATAAAAGCAGGCACACCCACCATGGGTGGCGCGCTTATTTTAGTGGCGATTTCAATAGCCACTTTATTGTGGGGCGATTTACACAACAAGTATATTTGGGTGGTGCTGGTAACCACGCTTGGTTTTGGTGCAATTGGATGGGTTGATGATTACCGCAAAGTGGTGCATAAAAATCCTAAAGGATTATCTGCAAAAGCGAAATATTTTTGGCAAAGTATCATCGGTTTGGGCGTGGCAATTTTCTTGTTTCAAACATCTACAACGCCTGCAGAAACTACACTTATTTTCCCGTTTCTTAAACATTTAGTGCTGCCTTTAAGTGCTATGGCCTTTATTGTACTGACTTACTTAGTGATTGTTGGCAGTAGCAATGCGGTGAATTTGACCGACGGCTTGGATGGTCTTGCGATTATGCCAACGGTAATGGTAGGTAGCGCACTTGCTATTTTTGCTTACGTAGCAGGGCATTTATATTTCTCAAAATACTTGGGTATTCCATATGTGGCAGGTGCGGGTGAGTTGATGGTGTTTTGCGCTGCCATGGCAGGCGCGGGCTTGGGTTTCTTATGGTTTAACGCTTATCCTGCAGAAGTGTTCATGGGTGATGTAGGTGCATTAGCTCTGGGAGCCGCTCTGGGCGTTGTAGCGGTAATAGTACGACAAGAAATTGTGTTGTTTATTATGGGTGGCGTTTTTGTGGTGGAGACTTTTTCGGTTGCGCTACAAGTGCTGTATTTTAAATACACCAAAAAGAAAACGGGTACCGGCAAACGCATTTTCTTAATGGCACCCTTGCATCATCACTATGAGCAAAAAGGTTGGAAAGAAACACAGGTTGTTGTGCGGTTTTGGATCATCACCATGATGCTAGTTTTGGTAGGACTTTCTACCTTGAAATTGAGATAAAGATTTTAAATTGAAAATTGAGTTAAAAAACAAAAAAGTATTAGTGTTAGGTCTTGGTGAAACGGGTCGATCGGCTTTGCGTTGGCTAACTAAGCAAGGAGCAATTTTGTCTGCGGCAGATTCGCGTGTCAACCCGCCCAATATGGAAGAATTGACTAGTCATATGTCGCAAGTCATTTATCACACAGGACAATTTAAGCGGGAAGTCCTATTAAAAGCCGAGCTGATTGTGATAAGTCCGGGCGTGCCAACAAGTGACCTTGCCGTGCAAGCCGCTATACAACAAGGTATTCCTGTGATTGGTGATGTGGAATTATTTGCGCAATACCGCTCGAGAAATGTAAAAGTCATTGGCATTACTGGCTCAAATGGTAAAACCACAGTAACGACTTTGGTCGGTGAAATCTGTAAAGAGGCGGGCTTAAAAACAATCGTAGCGGGCAATATTGGTTTGCCGGTGTTGGATGCGCTGCAAATGGAAACGCCTGATATTTATGTGTTAGAGCTTTCTAGCTTTCAGCTGGAAAGCACATCTAACTTGCATTTAGACGCTGCAACGGTGCTGAATGTAAGTGAAGATCATTTGGATAGATATGCGAGTGTTGCTGATTATGCGATCGCTAAATCGCGTATTTTAGCGCATGCAAAAGTGGCGGTGTTGAATCGCGATGACGTAATAACGCTTGCGATGCGGCCAGAGAATGTTGTGACATTTGGCTTGAATGCCGCACCTAACGCAAATGATCTTGGCTTAATTGATGATGCAGGTGTGCATTACTTGACGAGCGGACAACGTAAATTGTGTAAAACCAGCGAGTTGAAAATTTCTGGCCAACATAATGTCGCAAATGCGCTTGCAGCGGCGGGTTTATGCACTGCTGTTGGCATCGAAAAAGCTTCCATAATGCATGCATTGCGAGATTTTAAAGGTTTGCCGCATCGCGTGGAGTGGGTTGCCAATATTGATGGCATAGATTTTTATGATGATTCTAAAGGCACCAATGTCGGTGCGACATGTGCAGCTGTTTTGGGAATGACTAAAAATGGTAAGCCACAAAAAGTAGTATTAATTGCAGGTGGGGATGGCAAAGGTCAAGATTTCACACCTTTAGCACCTGCCCTGCAAGTCAATAGCTGTGCGGCTGTGCTGATAGGTCGCGATGCCCCTTTAATTGAAGCAGTGTTAGCAGAAATTAATATCCCCATTTACCGTGCGACAGATTTGCCCGAGGCGGTGAATATCGCCAAAAAAGTGGCCAAGGCGGGCGATGCGGTGTTGCTTTCCCCTGCTTGTGCTAGCTTTGATATGTTTAAAAACTATGAGCACCGTGCAGAAGTGTTTGTGGCAGCGGTTAAAAGCTTGCAACAAAATACACAAAAGGTGGCGGCATGCTAAGCCCTGTGATGCATAGTAGTGAACGCGCAAATGCGGCCAGCTACGACCAAATGTTGCTTTGGATCACTTTTATTTTATTAGGCTTAGGCTTGGTAATGGTGTATTCAGCATCGATTGCGATTGCCGAGGCTGACAAAGCCGTCGGGCATCAAAGCACTTACTATTTAATACGTCAAACCATCTTTATAGTGATTGGGTTGGCGGCCGGATTTGTATCGTTTCAAATTCCTGTGACATTGTGGCAAAAAATGGCACCCTATTTATTTTTATTGGGCTTATTTTTGTTGATATTGGTGCTGGTTCCTGGCGTGGGCCGCAGCGTAAATGGTAGTCAACGTTGGCTTTCATTGTTTGTGATTAATTTGCAACCTTCTGAGTTGATGAAGCTATTCGCCGCCATGTACGTGGCTGATTATGCAGTGCGCAAAGCGCCGCAGATGGATAGTATTAAAAAAGGCTTTTTGCCTATGGTGGCGGTGATGGTGTTGGTTGGTTTCTTGTTGCTACGCGAGCCTGATTTTGGGGCATTTGCGGTCATTGCAGCCATTTCCATTTCCATACTTTGGTTGGGCGGTATTAACGTGAAAATATTCGCGGGGCTGGTGGCTTTGTTGCCAATCGCCATTTACTTTTTGATTTGGAGCTCGCCTTATCGCTTGCAACGCGTGATTGGTTTTATGGATCCGTGGGCCGATCCGTTCGGCAAAGGCTATCAGCTTTCGCATGCGCTTATCGCCTTCGGCCGCGGCGAATGGTTTGGTGTGGGTTTGGGGGCAAGTGTCGAGAAATTGCTGTATCTACCTGAAGCGCATACCGATTTCTTATTAGCGGTAATTGCAGAAGAGCTCGGTTTTGTGGGCGTACTGACGGTGCTAGGTTTGTTTGTATGGATTGTCATTCGCGCATTTGGCATAGGCAAAGAGGCGGTGGCAAATGAGCGTTATTTTGCGGCGTTGCTGGCACAAGGCCTTGGTGTGTGGATAGGTGTGCAAGGCATTATCAATATTGGTGTGAACATGGGCGTGCTACCAACTAAGGGTTTGACGTTGCCACTACTTTCATTCGGCGGTAGCGGTATTTTGGCCAATTGCATCGCGATGGCGGTTTTGCTACGCATTGATTTTGAGAATCGTCGGCTTCAGAAAGGCTTGCCAGCATGATGTTCGCGAGTCCAGTCACGCAGTCAAAAACAGGCACGCTGATGGTGATGGCAGGCGGCACGGGTGGTCATGTTTACCCAGCCATGGCGGTGGCGGACTATATGATTATGCGCGGCTGGAAAGTGATCTGGCTTTGCACCGAAGGCGGCATGGAAAACAAATTAATTGAAGATAAAAACTACAGCAAAGCCATGATGGCCATGCGTGGTGTGCGCGGTAAAGGTTTGATGGGCTGGGTGTTGTTGCCCATCAAATTAGCTATTGCGTTTAAACAAAGCTTTTCCGCTATTCGCCAGCATCAACCAACAGTGGTGCTGGGCATGGGTGGTTTTGCGGCTTTCCCAGGCGGCTTAATGGCGAAATTGCTCGGTAAACCATTGGTAATTCACGAGCAAAACTCTGTTGTGGGCTTAACAAATAAAACTTTGGCTTTAGTCGCGAACAAAGTGCTAGCAGCATTTCCTTCAGCGTTTGGCAATAAAGCTGAATTAGTAGGTAACCCAGTGCGAGAGGAAATTACTCAATTACCGACGCCAGAAGTGCGCTATGGTCAGCGTACAGGCAATCTGAAATTATTAGTAGTTGGTGGCAGCTTGGGCGCGACAGCGCTGAATGAAGTGTTACCAAAAGCTTTGGCGAGCCTTCCAAAAGATACTTTTGAAGTGGTGCATCAGGCAGGAGAGAAGCATATAAAGGCTCTACAAGCCAATTATCATGCGGCTTCTAGGGCGGCTGAAACGAAGGCTTTTATTAACAATATTGCCGAAATGTACGCTTGGGCGGACGTGGTGGTTTGCCGTGCGGGTGCGCTTACAGTAGCAGAGTTGGCGTGCGTGGGCGTCGCGAGCGTATTAGTACCTTTCCCGCATGCGGTAGATGATCACCAAACTTATAACGCCAAATATTTAAGCGATTCAGGTGCGGCGAAATTGATACAACAAAGTGAATTTAATGTGCAAAAAGCGACAGAAATTTTGCGTAATTTAACGCGTGAGAGTTGCCTAGAAATGGCGATTAAAGCCAAGCAACTCGCTAAGCCAGAAGCTACGCATGCTGTTGCAAAAATATGTATGGAGATAGCCTTGTGAAGCATAAAGTGAAGAACATACATTTTGTGGGTATCGGCGGCGCTGGTATGAGTGGTATTGCTGAAGTGTTGCTGAATTTAGATTTCAAAGTTACAGGATCAGATTTGGCAAAAAATGACACAACAAAACGCTTGGAAAAATTTGGTGCAAAAGTATATCAAGGCCACGCCACAGAGAACTTAAGTGAGGCGGATGTGGTGGTGGTTTCTTCTGCTGTGAATGAGAAAAATCCTGAAATTATCGCTGCACGTGCAAAAAATATCCCTGTTGTGCCCCGCGCCTTAATGTTGGCAGAGCTGATGCGTTTTCGGCAAGGTATTGCCGTAGCAGGCACGCATGGTAAAACTACAACTACTAGCCTTATCGCCAGTATTTTGGCCGAGGCTGGTATGGATCCCACCTTCGTCATTGGTGGAAAACTCGAATCTGCCAGCGCCAATGCGCGACTGGGTACAGGCGAATACATTGTGGCGGAAGCGGATGAGTCAGACGCTTCGTTCCTACATTTAACGCCAGTGATGGCGGTAGTGACCAATATCGACCAAGACCACATGGATACTTATGAACATAGTTTCGACAAGCTTAAGAGTGCGTTTGTGGAATTTTTACAGCAATTGCCGTTTTGGGGTATGGCGGTGGTGTGCGTGGATGATGCCAATATTCGCGAGATTTTGCCGCGCGTGACTAAGCCTGTGATGACTTATGGATTCAGTGAGGAAGCAAGAATTCGCGCCAGAAATGTACGCGCCGACAACGGCAAAATGCATTTTACTGTCGATAGAGTCAACGGCGTGACGACGACGTTTGACGTAACGCTAAACCTGCCGGGTAATCATTATGTGTTGAATGCGCTGGCTGCGATTGCCATTGCAAGCGAGCTCAATATTGAGGATAAATTTATCATCAAAGCGCTGGCAGAATTTAAAGGCGTTGGCCGCCGTTTTGAGCGTTATGGCGAAGTTGCAAGCAAAGCAGGCGGTGCATTTACATTAATCGATGACTATGGACATCATCCCGTCGAGATGCAGGCGGTTATTGCCGCAGCGCGCGACGCCTTCCCAAACCGCAAGCTAGTATTAGCATTTCAGCCACATCGCTTTACGCGCACGCGTGATTGTTTCGAGGATTTTGTACGCGTACTTTCTACCGCCGATGCCGTGATATTGACTGAAGTCTATTCAGCGGGCGAGGCACCAATTGTGGCGGCAGACGCACGCTCGTTAATCCGGGCGGTACGTGTGGCAGGCAAGGTGGAGCCACTATTTGTGGAAACCACCGACGAAATGCCGCAAGCAATTTTGAATATGGCGCAAGCAAATGATGTGGTGATTGTGATGGGTGCAGGCTCTATCGGACACGTGGCATCCAATACTAGGGAGTTGGCAAAGGTATGACGCAAGTCGAAGCAAAATCGCAATTACTTAAAAACGAACCACTGGCGCGCTATACCAGCTGGCGTGTGGGCGGCCGTGCTGATCGCCTATTTATTGCGGAAAATTTAAGCGAATTACAAGCTTTTATGCGTACTTTAGACCATGCTGAACCCGTTTTTTTTATTGGTTTAGGCAGCAATTTATTGGTGCGTGATGGCGGCGTGCGTGGCACGGTGATTGTCATGCATCAGGCCTTGAGTGATTTACGTGTGGATGGTAAATACATTTACGCAGAAGCTGGTGTGACTTGCGGAAAATTCGCCAAGTTTTCTGCAAGCCATTATAGAGATGGTGGCGAATTTATGGCGGGAATTCCTGGCACAGTGGGCGGTGCGCTGGCCATGAATGCGGGTTGCTACGGCTCAGAAACTTGGAATATCGTACATCAAGTGTTGACCATCGACAGGAAAGGCGTAACGCATGTGCGCAACGAATCTGAATTTATCCCGAGCTATCGTCATGTGGAAATGCCAGTTTCTGATGAATGGTTTTTGGGCGCTTGGTTCAATTTAGAGCAAGGTGATGCAGATGAATCACATCAAAAAATTAAGAATTTACTGGCAACACGTTTAGCCAGTCAACCGCTGAACTTGCCGAGTGCAGGCTCAACTTTTAGAAATCCGCATGGCGATTTTGCGGCACGCTTGATTGAGGCGAGTGGTTTAAAAGGTTACCAGATTGGAGGTGCGCAAATCTCTCCGAAACACGCCAATTTTATTGTGAATTTGGGGGATGCGACCGCGCTGGATATTGAGTTGCTGATTCGTCATATGAAAGACACAGTGCTCGAGAAGCAAGGCGTTGTCTTGCAACAGGAAGTAAGGGTGATTGGTGAATATGCATAAAGAAATCACAACAAACTTAATCTTTTGGCGTGCTGCGGCGTTGCGCGGTATTCGTAATCCTCATGTACCCAAAAGTACATTCTGGTTTCTGCATGCCGTGCGTCTTGCATCAGCACCCAAGTATCAAATTTGTAGTGGCTTCTTAAATGGTTGTTTTGGAATATTGAGATGAGTGATTTTGGAAAAGTTGCGGTGTTATTCGGTGGAAAATCTGCTGAGCGCGAGATATCATTAAAAAGCGGTTCAGCGGTGTTGACAGCTTTATTGCGTCAGGGTGTGGATGCAAAAGCGTTTGATCCGGCAGAGCAAGCATTGCATGAGTTAGAAGGTTTTGATCGTGCATTTAACGCATTGCACGGCCGCTACGGTGAGGATGGAACGATTCAAGGCGCGCTAGAATTGATGGGCATTCCATACACCGGCAGCGGCGTCATGGCGTCCAGTGTGGGCATGGATAAATGGCGTACTAAATTATTGTGGAAAGTTTTAAATATCAAAACGCCCGATTTCGAAGTGGTAAATGCGCAAAGTGATTTTGCGGAGATTGAACAAAAACTCGGCTTGCCACTATTTGTAAAACCAGCGAATGAAGGTTCGAGTATTGGTATTACCAAAGTTAAACAAAAAGGTGGCCTAAAACCCGCATGGATATTGGCCTGCAAGGCAGACTCTTTAGTAATTGCAGAACAGTTTATTGGCGGTGGTGAATATACCGTCGGCATTTTGGGCGAGAAGCCGTTGCCGATTGTCCGTATCGTGCCAAAAAACGAGTTTTACGATTACGAAGCCAAGTATTTGCGTAACGACACCGAGTATCTGTGCCCTTGCGGTTTGAGCGCAGAGAAGGAAGCTCAAATTCAAGCTGAAGCGCTGCAAGCGTTTCTGGCTGTGGGTTGTAAAGGTTGGGGTCGTGTAGATTTTTTAATGGATGAGTCAGGAAATCACTACTTTTTAGAGGTGAATACCAGCCCTGGAATGACAGACCACAGCTTAGTACCTATGGCGGCCAAGGCGGCGGGCATTACTTTTGATGAATTAGTCATCAAAATTTTGGTAATGACGCTGGATGCTAAGAAAATGGGCGTAGGAAATGTGGGATAAACCACGACTTTTGAATTGGATTGCGAATTTTCTTTTCGCGCTTTCGGTCGTGCTTTTTTTGTACGCGCTTTTATTTGTGGTGGTGCATTTACCGATATTTCCGATTCGTGAAGTGAAGGTGGACGGTCAATTGGCACACGTGAATCGCGAGCAAATAAAGTTGATTGTAGCTAAACATTTGAAAGGCAATTTTTTCACTTTGGACTTAATTAAAACTCGTGATGCGTTTGAAAAACTGCCTTGGGCGCGAAATGTAAGCGTGCGCCGCCGCTGGCCCGATAAGCTAGATGTGGTCATTGAAGAGCATCAAGCTTTGGCGCGCTGGGGCAATATCGCGTTGGTCAATACGCATGGCGAGCTTTTTCAAGCAGCGACAGATGCAGAATTGCCAGTGTTTTTTGGGCCAAGCGATGGCGTGTTAGAAGTGACAAAAAGTTATGGTAATTACAGCTTAATTTTGAATAAAGCCGATATCAAAATTGCGCAAGTCACATTGTCGCCGCGCCGCGCTTGGGAAATTAAAACCAATAAAGATTTAAAAATCGCTCTAGGACGCGTGGATATGGATGTGCGCTTAGATAAATTTGCAAGGGCGTATAAATCTACACTCAGCCAATTAAATGTGAAAGTAGCTTATGCTGATTTGCGTTATCCCAATGGATTCGCGGTGCGCAAACCGGTTGGACTAAAGCCAGCGGCACCAGTAGTACCAATTAAGCCAGCTAAAGCAGCTAATGCATGATTTAAGAATTGAAAGAATGAAAAAGGGAGTTAAATATGAGTAAAGTCTGTGAAGATAAAAACCTAATTGTCGGGTTAGATATCGGCACCTCCAAAATTGTGACCATCGTGGCGGAGCTGCTGCCAGAAGGTACTTTGAAGGTGATTGGCTTGGGTCAGCATCCGTCGCGCGGCTTAAAAAAAGGCGTGGTGATTAATATCGATTCCACTATGCAAGCCATTCAGCGCTCAATAGAAGAAGCTGAATTGATGGCGGATTGCAAAATCAAAACCGTGTTTACTGGCATCGCTGGCAACCACATCAAGAGTTTAAATTCGCATGGCATGGTGAAAATTAAGGATGCCGAAGTGTCGCAAATGGATGTGGATCGCGTTGTAGAAACAGCGCGGGCTGTATCTCTACCAGCAGATCAGCAGATTCTGCATATCCTTACCCAAGAATTTATTATCGATGGCCAGGATGACGTGCGCGAGCCGCTGGGCATGAGCGGCATGAAGTTGGAAGTGAAAGTGCATATTGTGACTGGTGCTGTGGCAGCCGCGCAAAATATCGTGAAATGCATTAAACGCTGCGGCTTGGAAGTGAGTGATTTAATTCTGCAACCATTAGCTTCAAGCATCGCCGTCCTCACAGAAGATGAGAAAGAGCTGGGAGTGTGCTTAGTGGATATTGGTGGCGGCACAACGGATATTGCAGTCTTTAAAAACGGTTCGATTCGTCACACAGCTGTTATCGCGGTCGCGGGCGATCAAATCACCAATGACATCGCTGTCGCTTTCCGTACCCCAACGCAATCAGCCGAAGACATTAAAATTAAATATGGCTGTGCGCTGCGCCAATTGGCTGATGCGCGCGAGGTTGTGGAAGTGCCAGGCGTAGATGGTCGTGAAGCGCGTCAATTATCGATTCAAACGTTGGCAGAAGTAATTGAGCCGCGTGTAGTGGAGTTATATGAGTTGGTGTTGCAAGAGCTGCGACGTAGCGGCATGGAAGAAATGATTGCGTCTGGAGTCGTGATTACAGGCGGCTCAGCGATGATGCGCGGAATGATTGAGCTGGGCGAAGAAATCTTCCACATGCCTGTGCGTATGGGCATGCCACGCTATGTGGGCGGGCTTTCTGAGGTTGTGAGCAATCCGCGTTATGCAACAGGGGTTGGGCTTATTTTGATGGGCAAGCAGCAGTTGGAGCGTCATTTAACTGGGCAGATGGAGTCGAGCTCGATAGGACGAATTTTTGACAAGATGAAGAGTTGGTTTCAGGGTAATTTTTAGTAGTTAGTTTTGGCAATAGGGCAGAGTTTATGCAAATAAACTCAAATATTTAAAGGCAAAAGGAGAAATAAGATGTTTGAAATTATGGAAAAAGACTCACAAGAGGCGGTTATTAAAGTAATCGGTGTGGGCGGTTGTGGTGGTAACGCAATTGAGCACATGATTACTAAAAATTTAAGTGGCGTAGAATTTATTTGTGCCAATACTGATATGCAGGCGCTTAAAAAGAGTAATGCAAAAACCATTTTGCAAATTGGCTCAGAAATCACCAAAGGTTTAGGTGCTGGCGCGAAACCTGAAGTGGGTCGCGATGCCGCGTTGGAAGATCGTGACCGTATTGCAGAAATTATTGACGGTGCAGATATGCTGTTTATTACCGCTGGTATGGGCGGTGGCACGGGTACTGGCGCTGCGCCAATTATTGCCGAAGTGGCCAAAGAAATGGGCATTTTGACGGTTGCGGTAGTGACTAAACCATTCGCGTTTGAAGGCAAACGCACTAAGGTGGCGACTGATGGTTTGGAAGAACTTTCACAGCATGTGGATTCATTGATTGTGATTCCTAATGAAAAGCTCATGGAAGTGCTTGGCGAAGATGTGCCATTTTTAGAAGCTTTCCGCGCTGCGAACGACGTGCTACATAATGCTGTCTCAGGTATTGCAGAGATTATTAATTGCCCAGGTTTGGTGAACGTGGATTTTGCCGATGTGCGTACTGTAATGAGCGAAATGGGCATGGCGATGATGGGTTCTGCTGAGGCGAGTGGTCCAGAGCGCGCTAGAATCGCAGCGGAGCAGGCAGTGGCTAGCCCATTGTTAGAAGATGTCAACTTGGCCAATGCACGCGGCGTTTTAATTAACATTACCGCAAGTACCAGTTTTAAAATGAAAGAGTATTACGATGTGATGAACACCATTAAAGAGTTCACTGCGGAAGATGCAACTGTGATTGTGGGCAACGTGATGGACGAGAGCATGGGTGATAAGTTGCGCGTAACCATGGTGGCGACTGGCTTAAATGGTGCGATTGCGCGCCGTCAACAAAAACCAGAATTACGAGTCATGACGACTTTGATGACGGGTACAAATAGTCAACCAGTGTTTGTCGATAGTGGAATGGAAGACGAAGCGCCAGCAGTGTTTAGTCAAAACAACCGTCGTGCACAGGTTGAGGCAATGAAAATGTCAGGTGTTGAGGAATATGACATCCCTGCATTTTTGCGCAAACAGGCGGATTAATTGGCTGTAAGAAGTTAAAGGCGTAAAATGTGTTCTTATTGAGTTGAACAAAACTAGGAATTGAGTGCTGGGTTTATGAAATGTTGAAGCAAAGAACCTTAAAGAAACAGGTAAGTGCAACTGGCGTTGGTTTGCATAATGGTGAAAAAGTCACATTGACTTTGAAACCAGCCGCAATCGATACTGGTATTGTATTTGTGCGCGCCGATTTGCCCGGAGCGCCCGAAATACAAGCACAACCTGAAGCAGTGCGTGATACGCGCATGTGTTCTGCCCTAGAACACAATGGTGCGCGTGTCGCCACTGTTGAGCACCTAATGTCTGCGCTGGCAGGTTTAGGCGTCGACAATATTATTGTCGATGTCACTGCGTCTGAAATTCCAATTATGGATGGCAGTTCCGGCCCATTTATTTTTCTTTTGCAGCAAGCAGGCATTACAGAACAAAATTCACCTAAAAAGTTTATAAAAATCAAAAAGTTAGTCGAAGTAAAAGAAGGCGATAAGTGGGTGAAGTTTGAGCCTTACCACGGCTTTAAAATGGATTTCACCATTGATTTTGCCCACCCCGTCTTCGAAAATTCAGGCCAAAATGTCAAAATAGATTTTGCAGATAATTCTTATATTAAAGAAATTAGTCGTGCACGCACGTTTGGTTTTATGCACGAGGTGGAGTATCTGCGTGCCAATGGATTAGCACGTGGTGGCAGTTTAGATAACGCGATTGTGTTGGACGAATATCGCATTTTGAACACTGACGGCTTGCGTTACGAAGATGAATTCGCTAAGCACAAAGTATTAGACGCGATTGGTGATTTGTACATGCTTGGTCATCCGCTTTTGGGCTCATTTACTGCGTATAAGTCGGGCCATGCGCTCAATAATGCCTTATTGCGCACGCTACTGGCCGATGCAAACGCATGGGAATATGCGACTTTTGAGCGTATTGAAGAAGCGCCAGCAGGCTTTCAAGAGCAAACTGCATTTTTTACGCCCCATCTTTTACCACACTTTAGTTAGAGGTTTTCTACTCAATGCCAATTATCCGCTTAACGATTATATTGGTGTTTATTGCAACCTTTGTGTTGCTGGCGGCTTACGTTGTGACGCGCAATAAAAAATATTTAAGCTATTTAAAACAAATGCTTAATTATGCGGGTTGGTGCTTTGCTGCCTTAATTGTGCTGTATTTAATGTCGCGCGTCATACGTATTTAGCTGCAGAAATGTCAATAATAAAGCGATTTTTAACCAGTATATTTTTGCTAAATGCATGCCTGTGGGCCAATATCCATGCGGCTGCTGGCGATGCCGAATTTTTACAAGCGCGTGCTGCGTACGACAAAAAAAATGCGATAGCTTTGTCGGATTACGTGCAGCAATTGCAAAATCAAGATTATATTTTAGCGCCTTACGCCGATTACTGGTTGATGCTGCTTAATTTGGAAGATGCAGACAACCAAACGGTGACAGATTTTTTAGCAGCTTATAGTGAGTATCCTTTTACTGACAGGTTGCGTGGTGAATATTTAAAAAAGCTCGCCAAAAAGCAAGACTGGGAAAGCTTTTCGGGCGAAATTGCCAATTATCAGTTAGAGGACTCAGCAGTTGCATGTTATGCGGCAGAATCCAGCGCGATAAATGGCGATGAGTCTGTGTTGGAAGGCGCGAAATCACTGTGGTTGCAAGCCAAAGAGCAAGCAAGCAATTGTGCGAGTTTATACGACCGTATGCAAGCGAATGGTGCGCTAACTGAGGATGATATTTGGGCGCGCTTTCGTTTGGCCTTGGTCGATAACCGCATCTCTCTTGCTAAAACCATTGCTAAGCGATCTAAAACCTTCGAGGCTAGCCAATATAAGTTGATTGATAAAGCTTACGCCTCGCCCAGCACAGTATTGGCAAAAAAAACTGTATCGTTTAAAACTAGATTTGGGCGCGAACTGAATTTATTCGCGCTAAATCGTATTGCAAAAACCAATTCGCAGCAGGCTTTAAGTGCGTTTAATAAAGTGGCGGATTTACTTCAGCCAGAAGATAGAAGTTATTTTTACGGTCGATTAGCGCTACAAGCTGCGCAGAGACAAGAGCCACAGGCATTGCAATGGTTTCAAAAAGTCGCCAGTTCTGAGTTAAAAGACACAGAACTCAATAAAGATCAGCTGGCTTGGTTTGCTCGCAGTGCTTTGCGCGAAAAAAATTGGTCAGCTGTGTTAGGTGCGATTGCGAAAATGCCGCCAATACAGGCAGAGGAAGGTACTTGGCGCTATTGGAAAGCGCGTGCGCTTAAAACAAAAAATCAAACGCTAGAAGCTAATACTTTGTTTGCCAAGCTTTCGACTGAGCGCCATTTTTATGGTTGGTTGGCACAAGAAGAGCTGGAAGGTTTTATGTCTGCGCCTCTTAACATCTATAAAGTGACAGATTTGGAAGTGGAAGAAATTGCTAATACTTTAGCTTTTCAGCGCGTGGAAGCACTGCAGAGAGTGGATTTAAAATGGGAAGCGAAATCAGAGTGGGCGCTGGCGACCAAAGATTTTGACGATAAACAATTGCTAGCGGCGGCTGAATTTGCAGCGCGCAATAAATGGTATGATTTAGCGATTATCACCGCCGATAAAACTACCGAAACACACGATTTTGCACTGCGTTACCCCACACCGTATCGTGATTTAATGAAGCCAGCCGCAGGTGAGCAAGGCGTGGATGAAGCTTGGGTGTATGGCATTACGCGGCAAGAGAGCCGTTTTATGCACTATGCAAAATCCGGTGTGGGCGCCTCTGGGCTTATGCAGCTCATGCCTGCCACAGCTAAGTGGGCTGCGCCTCGCGCGGGTATTAGCAATTATCACAATGGCATGATACACGAGCTGGATACCAACATTGCTTTGGGTACTTATTACATGAGTCATACTTTAGAAATTTTTAATGGGCAAGAAGTCATGGCTACTGCGGCGTATAATGCAGGGCCAAGTCGCGCTAAAAAATGGGTGGCCACCATTCCGCTAGAAGGCGCGATTTATGCAGAAACCATTCCTTTTTCTGAAACGCGTAGTTACGTGCAAAAAGTGATGGCGAATGCGCATTTATACGCCATGCGTCTGGGCTTAAAAGCAATTCCACTTAAGAAGCGATTAGGCATCATCCCCAGTACTAGCGGCCTTATGACTGGAGGCGAAGATGTTACTGAGCCTGAAATCATCGAGCAAAAGTTAATTGAGCCAATACCTATTGAAGAAAAGAAATAAGTAAAAATGACTATTAAAAAAATTGCAGTATTGGGCGGCGCGGGTTTTGTTGGTAGCTGTTTGGTGGCAAAATTAGACGAAGCAGGCTACCAAGTGAAAGTGCTCACAAGGCGGAGAGAAAGTGCCAAGCATCTAATTTTATTACCTAATATTCAGGTGGTGGAATGCCATTTGCCCAACACCTACGCGCTGAAAGATGAGCTAAAAGGCTACGATACGGTCATCAATTTGGTCGGAATTCTGCATGAAGATGGCAATAGCACATTTGAAGCGATGCACCATCAATTGCCGCGCCGCGTGGCGCAAATATGCGAAGAGCTTGGTATTGCAAGACTGCTGCACATGAGTGCTCTGCAAGCGAATAGCCATGCGCCTAGCCAGTACCTTAAAAGTAAAGCCACAGGCGAGGCGGCGATAAATGAATTTAGTAAAAAGCTCGACATTACCATTTTTAAACCATCGGTAATATTTGGTCGTGGCGATAGTTTTATCAATTTATTCGCTAATTTGGTGAAATTTTTACCTGTGATTTTTTTGGCAAAACCCAAGGCAAAATTCCAACCGATTTGGGTGGAAGATGTTGCACAATGCTTTGTGAATGCGCTGGAAAATACCGCCACTTATGGCAAAAGCTATGAGCTGGGCGGGCCGCAAGTTTACACCTTGCGCCAGTTGGTACAAAAGGTGATGGATGTGTTAGGCAAGCAGCGCCCGATAATTGGCTTGAATAATACGCTTTCAATGGCGCAGGCTTTTGCGCTGGAGCTGATGCCGATTAAACTTATGTCGCGTGACAATATCCGTTCCATGCAGGTCGATAGCGTATGTGTTGCGCCTATTTCGGCAGAGCTTGGTGTTGTTCCAACTCCGCTCGATACTATCATGCCAGAATATTTGCTCAACGCATCACCGCGCGCGGCTTACGATGCTTTTCGCAGTGCCGCAGGTCGTGCTATTAGTGCAAGAAGGTAGCATGAAAGTTTATTGTGTTGGCGGTGCAGTGCGTGACGAATTGCTTGATTTTTCTGTAAAAGATAAAGATTTCGTCGTTGTAGGTGCTACGCCGCAGGCTATGTTGGATGCGGGTTACAGACCTGTTGGAAAAGACTTCCCTGTGTTTCTTCATCCCAAAACGCACGATGAGTATGCCCTCGCGCGTACTGAGCGCAAAACTGGTGCGGGCTACAAGGGGTTTGTCATTCACGCTTCGCCAGAAGTGACTTTGGAAGAAGATTTAGCGCGTCGAGATTTCACCATCAATGCAATTGCTAAGGATAGTGCAGGCAAGCTGATAGACCCGTTTAATGGTCAGGCAGATATTCAAGCCAAACTATTACGTCATGTCAGCAATGCGTTTGTAGAAGATCCTGTGCGTATTCTGCGTGCAGCAAGGTTTTCTGCAAGGTTTACGGAATTTACCATTGCGCCAGAAACCTTAAATTTAATGCAACAAATGGTGCAAAACGGCGAGGTGGATGCGCTGGTGCCAGAGCGTGTTTGGCAGGAATTATCCAAAGGCCTAATGGAAGCGCGACCTTCAAGAATGTTTGATGTACTGCGTGCGTGTGGCGCATTACAAAAAATTCTGCCAGAGCTAGATAAACTGTGGGGTGTACCGCAACCGCCGCAACATCATCCAGAAATTGATACTGGCGTGCATGTGATGATGGTGATTGATTACGCGGCCAAACAAAACTTTAATCTACCAATTCGCTTTGCCGCGCTGGTGCACGATCTTGGCAAAGGCACGACTCCAGCAGAAATTTTGCCGCGACATATTGGCCACGAGGCACGCAGTGTGCATTTGCTTAAAGATGTGTGTAAACGCTTAAGAGTGCCCAATGATTGCAAAGAGTTGGGTGTGATGGTGGCCAAATTCCATGGCAAATTACACCAAGTTTTAAAAATGAAACCAAGCACTTTGGTTGAGTTTTTAACCGAGCTGGATGCGTTTCGACAACCTGAACGTTTTAACGATTTTTTAAAAGCTTGCGAGTGCGATAGTCGTGGTAGAACAGGGCTGGAAAATTGTGAATTGCCAGAAACAGACTTAATTTTAACTGCCCTGCAAGCCGCATCCAGTATAGATGTTGGCGCGATAGCAAAACAGTATACTGAGCCTGAGAAGATTAAAGCAGCAGTGTTTGAAGCGAGGCTAGATGCGGTTAAACTCGCTATTCCGTCATTCCGTATTTGATACGGAATCCAGCGACTTTATAAATAGAGCTAAAGTATGTCGAGTTATATTATTCTATTGAGATGGAATGTTGATTTTGAAATAAAAGGTTGAATCCATTTTTCATTATTCTGCGAAAATATAAATCTGCTGCAATTTGATGCTATTCGCCTATTAAACTCTTTTATAGTAGCTGGATTTGGAGTTTTGTATCCTTCCACAGCATCTTCACGCCATGTTGCCCATAATGTTATGTTGCTTGTTATTGGAAGTGACACCTCGGAATTTTTATTGGCGATTCCAATACTTTCGAAGAAGAAAACTGGATTGTCGCTTGTTAAAAATGTGCAATTATCTTGAACCCAAAAAATCCATTTCATTGAACTAAGAAGATTAATAAAATTTGGACTATCAGCAATTATTGTTTGATGCCATATTTCATTTGTTCTTGAACCATTCATTCTCTTTTCTAAAATAGAATCTATCTCAGCTTTTCTAAGTGTAGCTATTTCAGAAAGGTCAGAATTGTCTTTCACTAAGTCATCAATTTCTTGATGAAGCTCTTTATTTAAGCTTAAAGCTACATCAGGAATCAAAGACTCAACTTTTTCCTTTCCTTTGGGTACCCTTTTAATAAGTTTGTATATGTATTGAGAAAACGCCAGTTTTTCGTTAGCAGTTAATAAATGCTTATCCCAAATTCTAGTCAATACTTCATTGGCAGGATTTTCAATTTTTTCTGCTAAATGTTTTTCTAAATAGTCTGCATAAAAATTATTTTGATTTGCAGTGCTTTTTACTTGAGTTTGGTAGCTTTTTTTTTCTTTTTTATCAAAAACCCAAATGTCGTTAGTTAATTCTGAGCAAAATCCTTTTAAATAATATTGAGGTACATAATGATTACCCATTGTTTTAGCTTATTAAGTTTAATTGCTGTTGCGCCAAATTGGTTGGATTGCGTTTAAAGCCACTTTTGGCAAACTGATGCCAGCGGCCAATCACATAGCAAATAAGTAAATTCGCCTGCGCTTCCGGCATAATTTTTTTGCCAGTGCCTGCCACGGCGATTTTTAAACTTTGCTTAAGTGAAGCTTCTAGCCTATCGTAAAGTTGGTTAATGCGTGTTTGCAGGTGTTCTTCTTCGTTCACCAGCGCATCGCCAATCAGCACGCGCGTCATGCCAGGGTTTTTCTCGGCAAATTTAAGCAGCATGTTGACGATAAGTTGTACCTGTTTTGCACCATCTTTTTCATCTTTGGTGATTTTGTTAATCACACCAAAAATGGAAACCTCGATAAATTCGATTAAGCTTTCGAACATTTGCGCTTTATTGGCAAAGTGGCGATATAGCGCGGCCTCTGAAACATCTAGCCTTGCTGCAAGTGATGCGGTGGTAATTTTCTCGCGCTTTGGATTCTCTAACATCTTGGCGAGCGTTTCTAATATTTGCTGCTTGCGGTCTGAAGCCACATTATTCCCCTTAAATTTTTTCTAGTTTTGTCGGTTCTATTATAGCTTAAGGTGAGTGAGTGCTAACACCGAACTCATACGATAATCCACAAAATTTGGTTTTTGCAATTTTTTGGTGACCCAAACTGTTTGCATACCCAGCCGTTTTGCGGTCATCAGCGCAGGTAAATTATCCTCCAGCATGATGCAATCACTTGGTTTTGCTTTGATAGATTTGAGTAACATTTGAAAGCCGCGCACGCTGGGTTTAGCGTGAAATTTTGTCGATTCCACACTAATTACCAGCTCGAAACAATCGCCAATGCCGAGCAAATCGAGTACACGCAATGCGTAGTCACGCGGCGCGTTGGTGAATATTACTTTGCGGCCGTGCAAGGTTTGCAGCATATGCCGCAAACGCTTGGTTTGCAGCACCATCTCGGGCAGTGTGATGAGCTTATGCGTTTCGTTTAGAAAGTGATAGGGATCAACACCATGATGGCGCATGAGCCCTTTAAGTGTTGCACCATACACACGCCAATAGTGCTGACGCAGATTATGTGCGGCGGTTTCGTCTAGTTCCAAATTATCCATGATGTATTGCGTCATGGTGCGATTCATCACGGGAAAGATGTGTGCGGATGCGTTGTGCAGCGTGTCGTCTAAATCGAAAATCCAAATCTTACTAGACATTTATTCCAGCCTCAGTTCGAAGCCAAGACAAGGCGACAACGAAAAACTGAGGCAGGTTGTATGGGTTATACGGCAACGAAGTTTTGAGGCAGTCAACACAGTATTGGCGATGAAACGAGAGCTGGAATTTATTTAGCTTTGATGAGGGTGCCGACACCTTCGTCAGTGAGTACTTCAAGTAGTAACGCATGCTCAACTCGACCATCAATGATATGCACGGTTTTAACGCCGCTTCTGGCAGCATCCAGTGCGGAGCTAATCTTAGGCAGCATGCCACCACTTAACGTGCCATCCAACACTAAATCATCAATATTTTTTGGCGTTAATCCTGTGAGTAAATTGCCGTTTTTGTCTAAAACGCCTGGTGTATTAGTGAGTAAAATAAGCTTTTCTGCGCCCAAAATTTCCGCCAGCTTTCCTGCCACCACATCCGCATTAATATTGTAGGTTTCATTATTTGCACCTACACCAATCGGCGCGACCACGGGGATAAAGTCACCAGTATCTAAAAAGTTGATAATGCTTGGGTCAATCGCAGTAATTTCACCCACTTGGCCGACATCTATCGTTTTAGTCGGGTCATTCATGTCCTCCATTAGCAGTTTATGCGCATGGATAAAGTTGCCATCCTGCCCAGTCAGCCCTACTGCTTTGCCGCCATGCTGATTGATTAGATTAACAATTTCCTTATTCACTTGCCCACCCAGCACCATCTCTACGACGTCCATGGTTTCTTCGTCGGTGACACGCATGCCCTGAATAAACTCGCCTTTTTTACCAAGTTTATCTAGCATTTCGTTAATTTGCGGGCCGCCGCCATGTACCACCACCGGGTTCATACCGACAAGTTTAAGCAACACCACATCTTGTGCAAAACAGTGTTTAAGATGTTCGTCAGTCATGGCGTTGCCACCGTATTTAATGACAATGGTTTTATCGAAAAATCGTTTAATGTAAGGCAACGCCTCAGCTAGAATTTGCGCTTTTTGTGCAGGTTTAATGTCAGTTAGCATAATGGTTCTCTTGAGATTGTTCGTATTGTACTAAAAAACGGTCATAAGGATTTGATAAACACTTTAGAGTTGCGCTGAAAGTTATACATTTTTTGTTTTTCATGCGGTAAATCCTCAATATTTTTTTGTGCAAAGCCACGTTCTAAAAACCAGTGCTCAGTATGCGTTGTCAGGCAGAATAACTGTTTAAAACCCAACTCTTTGGCTTGGTTTTGGCAATAGTTAAACAGTTTGTCGCCGCGTCCACCGCCCCGATATTGTGGGTCTATCGCTAAACACGCAAACTCGGCTATTTTTTCCTGTGCAAACGGGTACAGAGCCGCGCAGCCAATAGTGCGATTGTCGTGCTCCATCACATAAAAATAGTCGATTTCTACCTCAATGCGCTCACGCCCACGCCGCACTAATACACCTTCATTTTCTAGTGGCTCTATCAGTTTTAAAATACCACCAACGTCGTCAATGTTGGCTTGGCGCATAGTTTCTAGGTTTTCTTCGGTCACCATTGTGCCTATGCCTTCAAGCGTAAAAAGTTCTTGAATAATTGCACCATCAATGTGCCTAGAAATCAGGTGAACACGTGCCACGCCTTGTTCACAGGCACGAATAGCCGCTGGCAGATAATAACTAACGTCATCGATGACGTTAATCGCGTTTTTGTTATTGTTGATATGCTGCAATAAATTTTTGGCTTTTTCGGCCATCATTTCGCGCAGCAACTCACCGCGCAAATTATGCACACCTTCGCTATCCATTAAAAATATTAACTTGTCCGCATCCAGAGCAATTGCGGTGCTCACCGCAACATCCTCCAAACTCAAATTAAACGCCTCGCCTGTGGGCGAGTATCCAAGAGGCGAGAGCAGCACAAGTTCGCCATCGTTCAGGCGCTTTTGTATACTGGTTGCATCCACTTTGCGTACTTCGCCTGTGTGCTGCAAATCCACACCATCGCGTACACCTAGCGGTTTCGCAGTGACAAAATTACCGCTCGCCACGCGAATATCCGCGCCTGCCATGGGCGAATTGGCAATACCCATTGAGAGCAGTGCTTCGATTTCTACACGTACCGCGCCGTTGGCCTCCTTCACAATTTCCATCGCCTCGTCATCGGTAACACGCAAACCGTTGTGCAAAACGGGCGTCAGTTTGGCGCGTTTTAGCCGCTGCTCAATTTGTGGCCGTGCCCCATGCACCAGCACCAGTCGCACTTCTAGGCTAGCCAGCAAATTTAAATCGTGCGAAAGTGCGATGAATTGCTTTTCATCTACAATCTCGCCACCAAATGCAATGACAAAGGTGCGGCCGCCAAACGCGTGAATATATGGCGTGGCAGAGCGGAACCATTGTACGAAGTCTTTCGCGTTGCTTACTGAAGTATTTGATAGAGACGATAAATAACCTTCGGCTAATTCACTTTGCGCATATAGGTACGCAGGCGTGCAATCCAGGGCTGCCGCCACTTTGCGCAGTAATGCTTCGTTTATACCAAGCTCGCCGCGCTCAATGCGCGACAAATTACCCGCATCAGCACTCACTTTTTCGGCAAGCGCTTGTAGTGTGAGTTTTAGCGATTTACGCCGAGAGCGAATTGAGTTTGCTAGGGACATGAAGATATAAATTGTAATATTTACATAATAATAATGTTATTTTGTAATTAATGCAATTAATTTAGCCTAAAAGTCACCCCACAACGTTTGCATCGTTGCAATTGCAGTCACAGCGGCGGTTTCGGTGCGCAAAATGCGCGGGCCAAGAATAATAGATTGAAAGCCATGACTAGTCGCTAAGTCAATTTCCGCTTGGCTGAGACCACCTTCTGCCCCGATGAGTAGCTGAATTTTTTCTGTGGTTTTTGGCAGCGTAGATAATTGTTTTGCACCAATAGGGTTTAACAAAATTCGTACGGCCTTTTCACCATTAAAATTAGCATCGCCAGCACCCCCATGGATATTGGCTCCCAGCCATGCTGTTAAATTAACTGGCGCTAATACATTTGGGATTTTCGCGCGTCCGCATTGCTCGCAGGCAGAAATCACCACGTTTTGCCAATGTTCTAAGCGTTTTTGTGCGCGCTCGGCAGAGAGTTTTACTACGCTGCGCTCGGTGGAAAGTGGCTGAATTGTGCTCACGCCAAGTTCCACTGCTTTCTGAATCGTATAATCCATGCGCTCGCCGCTAGAAATGCCTTGCAGCAAGGTGATGTTGAGCGGCGATTCGTTTTTTATGGCACATTGCGAAAGCACTTTGGCCAGCACTTCACCATTTTTACTGCTGGCTTTAACACTTATTAATTCGCAACCGTAATCAAAACCATCGCCATTAAATAGCTTAATTTTGTCACCAATACTTAGCCGTAACACGCGCGTAGCATGGGTGGCAGCATTATCAGACAATTTAAGGGTTGCGCCAATTTTTAGATTTTCAGCGCTATAAAATCGGAGGTTTGACATGATACTGACAACTTAAAGTGATAAGATTTGATTATAGACAATAATGGAGTAAAGCATGGCAAGTTTAAACCCGCCCGTGTGCGATTTTGGTTGGCAAGCGCCCGATTTTAACTTAGTCAACGTTGACGGTAACCTAGTTTCACGTGATTTGGTAATGGGCAGAAATGGCCTGCTAGTGATGTTTATTTGCAACCATTGCCCTTATGTTAAAGCTATTTTGCCAAGGTTGATTCTTGATGTGAGCGAGCTGAAAATGCTTGGTGTGAATGCGGTGGCGATTATGAGCAATGACCCAACTGATTACCCAGAGGATAGTGTTGAAAACATGAAAACGATTGCGCGCGATATGGACTTCCCTTTTCCTTATTTGTTAGATGCCAGCCAGTATGTCGCCAAAGCTTATGGTGCGGTGTGCACGCCAGATTTTTTTGGTTTTAATAACAAAGGCGAACTGCAATATCGTGGTCGCTTTGACGAAAGCCGCAAAGAAACTGCCCAACAAAGTACGCGTGATTTGTTTCATGCGATGAAGTTGATTACGGAAACTGGATATGGGCCGAGAGAGCAAATTGCAAGCATTGGGTGTTCGATTAAATGGAAAACAGTATGAGCGATAGAAAGCTAAAGTGGGGAATTTTGGGCGCGGCGCGTGTGAACGAGCGCTTGCTGCCCGCGATTATTGAGGCGCCCAATGCACAATTGGTGGCGATTGCCAGCCGTCGTGCGGGCGCGGCGAGGGCGACTTTGGAAAAATATGCGCCTAATTACAAAGGTGATGTCGTTGCCTATGACGATTTGGACGCGCTGATAAATGACAAAAATATCAATGCGATTTACTGCCCGATGGCGAATGAGGAGCACGCGGAATGGGCGATTAAGGCTATTAATGCGGGCAAGCATGCCTTGATTGAAAAGCCGATGGCGACGACTTTGCAAGATATTGACGCGATTGAAGCGGCCGCTAAAAAAGCAAGTGTGAAAGTGATGGAAGGTTTTATGTATCGCTTTCATCCGCAGCATGCGCGGGTGGCGGAAATCGTAAAAAGTGGTGTGATTGGCGATACTTTAAGCGCGCGGTCTAGCTTTTCGTTTCTTATGCGTGAAGCGCGCATGTATCGCATCAACCGCTCTATGAGCCAAGGCGGCGGAGCCATGTGGGATATTGGGCCTTACGCGATTCATAGTTTACGTTGGGCGTTTGGACTTGAGCCGATTTCAGTCATCGCGCATGCCAAACTTAACGAACATGGAGCAGACATTGTCACCAGTGGCATTTTAGATTTTGGCAATGATGCCAAAGGCCGCGCTCGCTTTGGGCATTTCGACATCAGTTTTGAGCGCAGTCGCAAATCAGAATACGAAATTATCGGCGACAAAGGTTGGCTGAAATGCCACACGGTTTGGGCGTTTGACAAAGATATTCCCGTGATTAGCTGGGGCACCGACGCAGGTGAAAGTGGCGAGGAAAAATTAGTGCCTGCCAACCATTTTGTGTTAGAAATTGAACATTTTAGTGATTGTGTGCTGAATAACAAACCAACACAGCTAACTTTTGATGATGCAAAGGCAAATTGCGCCGCCCTGCAAGCCAGTATCTATGCGGCTTCTAGCGGTGGCATTATTGGTTTAAATTAGTTAGTTTAATTTACTTTTAGAAAGGTAACTCCCATGAAACATCTTAATAAACTTATTCTCGTAACATGTTTTTTTGCGCTCACATTTTCTGCCCAAGCTGTTGAGGTTAAAGGTGTAAAAGTGGATGAGGCTGCACAAGTAGGTAGCAGCGCTCTGGTGTTAAATGGCGCGGGTGTGCGCACTAAAGCGATATTTAAAGTGTATGTGGGTGCGCTTTATTTAGCGCAAAAACAAGCGGATGCTAACGCGGTGATTAGCGACACAGGCAACAAGCGTGTGAGCATGCATTTTCTGCGCGAGTTAAGCTCTGAAGCGCTGTTAAAAGGCATGAATGAAGGCTTTACCGATAACAATAATGCGGCTGAGATGACGGCGATAGAACCACAATTGAAGCAGTTTCGCGACATGATGACCTCTGCCAAAGAAGTGAAAAAAGGCGATTTGATTGTGCTAGATTTCACAGCTGCAGGCACACAAGTGAACATCAATGGCAAAACGCTGGGCACGGTGGAAGGCGCGGCGTTTAACCAAGCTTTGCTGCGCGTTTGGCTGGGTGGAAACCCTGTCGATGCGGCGCTGAAAAATGCGATGTTAGGGCAGTAAGATAGAAAAACAATACTTATTATTAAGTAGAAGTAACTCTTGGGGGAGCAATTATGGACATAGGTGAGATTTTTCAGAATAAAATTGTGATTGCTACTTGTTCTACTATCTTTGGTATATTTGTTACTTGGATAACACAGCAGATTTTAAATAAAAGAGCGGTTTTCAGTTATAACGTAAGCCACAGCAGGGTGGGTGTTTCCACCGACGATGCTATATTTGGTTCGGTACGAGTAACGTTAAATGGAGATGAAGTACCTAATCTTTACCTTTCTACGATAGAAATAAGAAACGAAAGTAGTAATGATTATGAAAATGTAGATATACGTGCTTACAGTAATGACACATTACTATTAAGTGAACAAACTCAAATAGATGAGACATCCTATGTTTTAGAATGGTCAGACAAATATAAAAAAGATTTGCATATAGCAGATGGCCAAGAAATTTCACAAGCTCAAAGAGATTTGTATTACAGACAAAGGGAATTCAACGTACCTGCCATCAATAGAGGTCAAATAATTAAGTTATTCTTTCTAAACTCTGCCAAAGTGAATACAGACCCAAGTATTTGGGTAGATATACAGAAAAAAGGAATCAAGTTGGCATTTCGTAGACCACTTAATACTATTCATGGTGAGTCTCAACCCGATGCTGCTGTAGTTGGGGTGATAATAGGATTTTTAATTGGGGCTGTATTGATAGCTAACGATACTGTGTTATGGCAGGCAGTTTGTGTTGCAATGATTTATGGACTAATAGCTCAGACACCAGGAGCATATTTTTTAAAGTTATGGCATAAATGCCGTGAATTTATTGGAGGGTAATGCCAAAAAAGGTGGTAAATTCATTTGACCTCGCATTACGCTGAACCTAATATAACCTTCCCCGTCATTTCCGCGTAAACGGGAATCCATTTAAAAAAAACATGAAGCAACCCAAAGCCGAGCGCAGAACCATTGCTGGACAAATAGAGTTTTGGGCTATGATGGGTAAAGCCGCGCTAGATAACCCTGACCTGCCGATTGATTTTGTACGTGATTTGCTTCTTGCCAAAGCGCATGGCAACTCTGAATTAACGCCGTTTGAACCTGAAAATATAAACTAGGCTGTGCAAGTTTTAAAACAAAACAGTTTTAAGCGCGCTTATAAAAAGCTGCACCCAGCACAAAAGCAGGTCATGAATGAGGCTGTGTTTACAGTTTGCGATAATCCAATCATTAGGCGAGCAGAAAAAGGGCGGTTTAGCGGGTATTTTTGTGTATAAATTTAGCCACAATACGCAGTTATATTTATTGGCTTACACTTTCGACCCAGCAACGCTAACGCTGATATTGCTGGGTACGCATGAAAACTTTTATCACGAACTTAAACGTTAAAATTGGCTAAATTATCGATGTCACTGGATTCAAGCATTCCAGTGCAGGTCTGCAAGCCAATACCCCAGGCCACCCTCTCTCAAACTCACTCAATGAGTTTGATTCACCTTGTATCCATGAGGCTTGCAGGACATCTATTTTAAGTTTTTAAATGCCTGACATTGCAATAAAGTTTGGCAATGCTTTTATGCGGGCAATCCACGCACGGATGTTCGGGTAAGCATCTAGCGAAACTCCGCCTTCATGCGAAAGCGCAATATAGGGGAAGCAGGCAATATCGGCAATGGTGCAGCGACCAAGCTCTAACCATTCGCGGTTGGCTAAATGCGTGTTCATAATACCTAAAATACGCGCACTAATTTCATGCGCGGTTTCGCGATTTAAGGTGTAGCCAAATTTATCAATTAAGCGCGCATCGCCTGGGCCGTGCATGACATTATTAACGCTGCTAGATAGCCATTGCGCTACTAAAGCACGTTCTTTTGCGTTGCTTGGGTACCAAGCCTCGACATTATGTTTGGTGGCCAAATATACTAAAATGGCCATCGAATCGCGCAAAATAAAGCCGTCGTCATCTAAAATAGGAATCTCACCAAACGGGTTAATGGCTAAATAAGGCGCACTTTTATGCTGGCCCGCCATAAAATCAACAGAAATTAATTCTAGTGGCTGCTGAATGAGCGCGCAAAACAAACGCACTTTGTAGCAATTGCCAGATGGTTCTAAATCGTGTAGCTTTATCATAGAGTTCTCCAAAAAACGAATATTTAAATACGACTAAAGTATTGCCCAAATCGACGATATACGCAATAATTCAATAATAGTAATTTTTTGATTTAATTCATTCAAAACGGGCGTTTCGCTAGAGTCTTTAAATAAGACTTAACGGCTTTGCTTAGTTTAGTTTAAAAACTTAACGGTTTTTAAATGCCAAATTTTTCAGGGAGATAATAATATGGCAACGCGTAAAGATTTAGCCAACGCAATTCGTGCGTTATCAATGGATGCAGTACAAAAAGCCAATTCTGGCCACCCAGGTGCGCCGATGGGCATGGCAGAAATTGCCGAAGAATTATGGAACCACCATTTAAGCCATAACCCAACCAACCCAAAATGGGCTAACCGCGATCGTTTTGTGTTATCAAACGGTCACGGCTCTATGCTTATTTATTCATTACTGCATTTAACTGGCTACGATTTAAAAATGGAGCAATTGCAATCGTTCCGTCAATTGCATTCACAATGTGCTGGCCACCCAGAATACGGCTACGCCGCTGGTGTTGAAACAACAACTGGCCCACTTGGCCAAGGTATTGCCAACGGCGTGGGGTTTGCTATGGCAGAGAAATTACTCGCTAACGAATTTAATAAGCCTGGCCACGATGTGGTTGATCATCAAACTTACGTGTTTTTAGGCGATGGTTGCATGATGGAAGGCGTTTCGCATGAGGCTTGCGCGCTAGCTGGCACTTGGGGCTTGGGCAAATTAACTGCGTTTTGGGATGACAACGGTCTCTCGATTGATGGTCATATTGAAGCTTGGTACACGGATGATACTGCAAAACGCTTTGAATCATACGGCTGGCATGTGCAATCGGTAGATGGCCATGACGTAGCTGCGATTGGTAAAGCCATTGCTGCGGCTAAAAAAGTGACAGATAAACCATCACTGATTTGCTGTAAAACCATTATTGGTAAAGGTTCGCCAAACAAATCAGGTAGCCACGATTGCCACGGTGCAGCACTTGGTGTGGATGAAGTTGCTGCCACTCGCGCTGCGATTGGTTGGGCGCATGAGCCATTTGTAATTCCTGCTGATGTTTACGCAGGTTGGGATGCAAAAGCCAAAGGCGTAGCGGCCGAAGCAGCTTGGAATACTAAGTTTGCCGCTTACAAAGCTGCATTTCCAGCAGAAGCGGCTGAGTTTACACGCCGCATGGCGGGCGATTTACCAGCAAATTGGAAATCTGCAACCGATGCGTTTATTGCAGCGACCAACGAAAAAGCAGAAGGCATTTCAACGCGTAAAGCGTCACAAAACGCGATTACTGCGCTGGCGCCAATCTTGCCAGAATTTTTGGGCGGCTCGGCCGATTTAACAGGTTCTAATTTAACTTCATGCAGCAGCTTTGTGCATGTGGATGGCAAAAAACCTGGTAATTATATTTCATACGGCGTGCGCGAATTCGGCATGGCGGCGATTATGAACGGCATGGCGCTACACGGCGGCTTGTTGCCTTTCGGCGGCACATTCCATCAATTCTCAGATTACATGCGCAATGGTATGCGTATGTCTGCCTTGATGCACCAACGTGTTGTTTACGTGCTGACGCATGATTCGATTGGTCAAGGTGAAGATGGCCCAACCCATCAACCCGTTGAGACGACCTCTGGTTTGCGCTACATTCCACGTATGGATGTTTGGCGTCCAGGCTCTGCAACAGAGACAGCAGTCGCTTGGGTTGCTGCGGTTGAGAAAAAAGATGGCCCTGCCAGCTTGGTGCTAAGTCGCCAAAATGTATCTGGCTTGAAGCATGATACGAAAGATTTTGCAGCAATTCGCAAAGGTGGTTATGTGTTGTCTGATGTTGCAGGTGCGCAAATTACCTTAATCGGCACAGGTTCTGAGTTAGAAATTGCAGTAAAAGCAGCCGCAGAATTAAACGCATCTGGTGTGAAAACCCGCGTGGTTTCTATGCCATCAACAAATGTATTTGATCGCCAAGATCAAGCGTACAAAGACAGCGTACTCACCAAAGGTAGCAAACGTGTGGCGATTGAAGCGGGCGTGACTGACTTCTGGCGTAAATATGTTGGCTTAGATGGCGCGGTTGTGGGCATTGATACCTTCGGTGAATCTGCTCCAGGTGGCGCGCTATATAAACACTTTGGCTTTACGGTAGAGAATTTAGTGAAGGTTGCGAAATCAGTGATGTAAATCAAAGCTGATAGCAGTAAGTGTCAGTAATATCGTCAGGTTTCGCCATCCCATCAAAAGGGATGCCGAAACCTGAATTTTTTGGTATTGGGTTTTTAGGGGTTAGAAATGACAATTCGTGTAGGCATCAATGGGTTAGGGCGCATTGGGCGCATGGTATTACGTGCGGCAGTGCAAGAGGCAGAGTTTAGTGATATAGAAATTGTTGCTATTAATTGCTCGTATGATATTGATTATATTATCTATATGTTGAAATACGACTCTGTACATGGGCGCTTTAACGCTGACATGCGTTCAGAAAATGGTCATTTAGTCATCAATGGTAAAAAAACGCATTTAACAGCAGAGCGTGAGCCAGCCAATATTGATTGGACTGTTAGCGCCGCCGATATCATTGTGGAAGCAACGGGGGTATTTTTAACACAAGAAAGCTGCCAATTGCATGTGAACAGCGGCGCAAAAAAAGTGGTGCAATCGGCTCCTGGTAAGGATGACACGCCTATGTTTGTATATGGCGTGAATCATCAAGAATACAAAGGGCAAGCGATTGTATCTGCCGCCTCCTGCACTACAAATGGTTTGGCACCATTGGTTAAAGTGTTACACGATAATTTTGATATAAAGCGTGGCTTGATGACGACGGTGCATGCAGCAACGGCCTCGCAAAAAACGGTGGACGGTACAAGTAAAAAAGATTGGCGCGGCGGTAGAGGCGTGTTTGAGAATATTATCCCCTCTAGCACTGGTGCGGCTAAGGCAGTAGGTAAAGTAATTCCTTCACTCAACAAAAAACTCACAGGTATGGCGTTACGCGTGCCTTCGGCAGATGTTTCGGTAGTAGATTTAACCGTTGAATTGAACAAAGAAACCACTTATGAACAAATTTGCGCTGCAATGAAGGCAGCTTCTATGGGTGAACTCAAAGGCGTGTTGGGTTATACAGAAGAAAAAGTTGTTTCAACCGATTTTCGTGGCGAGCCAGCCGCTTCAGTATTTGATGCCGACGCGGGGATTATGTTGGATTCCACTTTTGTAAAAGTAGTGGGTTGGTATGACAATGAATATGGTTACACTTGTAATTTATTGCGTCTCGTGCAACATATAGGTAAATAAAGATATGCCTTCTATCATTAAAATCACCGACATTGAGTTAGCTGGTAAGCGCGTCTTTATTCGCTCAGATCTCAATGTGCCAGTTTCTAACGGTAAAGTAACTTCTGATGCGCGCATTACCGCTAGCATGGCGACGATTGAGTATGCACTCAAGCAAGGCGCAAAAGTCATGGTCACTTCGCATCTCGGTCGTCCAGAAGAAGGTGTTTATTCTGAAGAAAATTCGCTGCAACCTGTGGCAGATGTGATGTCAGCTAAGTTGGGAAAAAAAGTTCGTTTGGTGAAAAACTGGCTAAGCACAGAGGCGCCCGCAGGCAGTATGACTATACAAAATGGCGAATTGATTTTGCTAGAAAATTGCCGTTTTAATATCGGTGAAAAGAAAAACAATGATGCCCTTGCCAAAAAATATGCAGCGCTTTGCGATGTATTTGTGATGGACGCTTTTGGCACTGCACACCGCGCTGAGGCGAGCACACACGGCATCGCCAAATACGCGCCAATTGCATGTGCAGGCTTGCTGTTGACCGAAGAATTGGATGCGCTCACTAAAGCTTTATTAAACCCTAAACGCCCGATGGTAGCGATAGTCGGCGGCAGCAAAGTCTCAACCAAACTAAGTGTGTTGGAAAGTTTGGCTGATAAAGTTGATCAACTCGTAGTTGGCGGCGGTATCGCAAATACCTTTTTAAAAGCAGCAGGTTATGAGGTGGGCAAATCCTTATACGAGCCAGATTTGGTACCCAATGCGAAAATACTGATGGATAAAATGGCGGCACGTGGCGCGGCCGTGCCAATTGCGGTGGATGTGGTTTGTGGCAAACAATTTTCACCCGACGAGCCCGCTATTAGCAAGGCGGCGAGTGAGGTCGTTGATAGCGATATGATTTTTGATATTGGCGTGAAATCCGCCCAAGAGCTAGCCAAAATTTTAGAAACAGCTGGTACTATTGTATGGAATGGCCCTGTTGGTGTGTTTGAATTTGACCAATTTGGCGAAGGCACCAAAGCCATTGCTCATGCCATTGCAGATGCAACTGCATTTACGCTAGCTGGCGGTGGCGACACCATCGCAGCGATTCAAAAGTATGGCATCGAAAGTAAAATTAATTATATTTCAACCGCAGGCGGTGCGTTTTTGGAATTTTTAGAAGGCAAAACCTTGCCTGCAGTAGAAATTTTAGAATTACGCGCAGCCCAATGAGTGCGCCATTATTGCAAACTAGTATTACTAGCTTAAAACGTATACACCAAGGTAAAGTGCGCGATATCTACGCCATTGATGATGAAACAATGTTATTAGTGAGTACCGATAGACTGTCAGCTTTCGATGTGATTTTGCCTACAGGCATTGCCAATAAAGGTGCAATGCTCACGCAAATGGCGAATTTTTGGTTCGAAAAACTCCAACATATTGTGCCCAATCACTTAACAGGAATCGCACCAGAGTCTGTGGTGAGGAGCTCTGCAGACCGCATTCAGCTTGGCTCTAGAGCCGTAGTAGTGAAGAGATTAAAAGCATTGCCAATTGAAGCCATCGTGCGCGGCTATTTGGTAGGTAGTGGTTGGAAAGAGTACAAACAAAAAGGCACGGTTTGCGGTATAAAATTTCCAGCAGGTTTGCAAGAAGCCTCAAAATTGCCAGCGCCAATATTTACGCCATCGAGCAAAGCTGTCGTGGGCGAGCATGATGAAAATATAAGTATCGCGCAAGTTGAAGCTTTAATCGGCAAGGATATGGCTGCGAAAGTAGCAAAAGTAGCGATTCAACTTTATACCGAAGCCTCTGAATACGCGCTTAGCAAAGGCATTATTATTGCCGATACCAAGTTTGAATTTGGCTTAGATAATAATGGTGTTTTGCATGTGATGGATGAAGTGCTAACTCCTGATTCATCCCGCTTTTGGCCTGCCGAAACCTATCAAGTGGGCAGTAATCCGCCAAGCTATGATAAGCAATATGTGCGCGACTGGCTGGAAAGTATTCACTGGAACAAAGCGCCACCAGCACCTGCACTGCCAGATGAAGTGGCGCAAAAAACAAGCGAAAAATATATGGAAGCGTTTGAGAAGCTGACAGGGCAAAAGTTAACAGGCAATAAGCTAGGTGTTTAGCAACTAATTAGCTTGAGAAGACTCCTAAAAGTGTGATAAAAAAACTCAAAACTATAGCAGCGCAACTTAAAGCTGAATTTGCGTTTTATCGTCGTTTGCAACAACATCCCCAAACACCAAGGTTTGCCAAAGCCTTGTTGTGGCTAGCCATTGTTTATGTGATGATGCCCTTCGATTTAATCCCAGATTTTTTACCTATCATCGGCCAGTTAGATGAGCTGGTGATTATTCCATTACTGTTATACTTTGCGCTTAAACTAACGCCGATAGACGTCATTGCGGCATGTAAAGGTGACCAGGCATGATGGACTATTTGATACAAACGTGGCAAATGATTCTGAATTTTGATGCGCATTTGCCGCAGCTGGTGGCTATGCACGCCAACCTAGTATATATCATATTATTTGCGGTAGTATTTTTGCAAATTGGTGTTTTGCCATTTTTCTTTTTGCCAGCCAATCCATTTTTGTTTGTGTGTGGCGCAGTCTGGGCTGCCTCGCAGCTCAATATTTTATTGCTGCTGGCGGCATTGATTTTAGCGGCTATTCTTGGCAGTTTATCTGGTTATTGGCTAGGCAACACGGTGGGGCAGGCTTTTTTTGTGGATTATCTCAAATGGCCAAATCAATCCGCCCTTGATAAAACGCGCGATTTTTATGATAAACATGGCGAAAAAGGTTTTCTGGGCTCACTGTTTTTTCCTGTCATCCGCACGCTAGCACCATTTTTGGCAGGCATGACGCAAATGCACTTTTTTAAATTTGCTCGTTCAGCCAGTATTGGCGCGGTACTGTGGGTTTTGGTTTGCGTACTTGCAGGATACTTTTTTGGTAATATTCCCATTGTTAAAAATCACTTAGGGGCAATTACTGTTGCGGGTTTGGGGCTAGTTATCTTGGTTGTGTTGCTTAAAAAAGGCTGGCAGCGCCTTGGCATTGTTAAATAATTAAGCAAACATAATACATAAGCTTTCTCGCAATAAATCATTAACAATCTCGGCGTATAATCGCATTTTTCGTTCAAGGCTTTTTCAACATGTCGTTAAACCAAGTGCCTTCTGGCAAAGACTTACCCAATGATTTTAACGTGATTATCGAAATCCCCATGCAGGGCGACCCTGTGAAATATGAAGTAGATAAAGAAAGTGGTGCAATTTTTGTCGATCGCTTTATGGGCACTTCCATGCAATATCCGTGTAATTATGGCTATATTCCGCACACGCTGGCCGATGATGGCGACCCTGTGGATGTGCTGGTGATTACGCCAGTGCCACTATTGCCAGGCGTGGTGGTGCGTTGCCGTCCACTAGGCATGTTACAAATGACAGATGAAGCTGGTGGCGATGCTAAATTATTGGCCGTACCTGTTGAAAAAGTATGTGGTTTATACGCTTACCAAAAAACTTACTTAGATGTTTCGCCTTGGCGCTTGGAAATGATCTCGCACTTTTTTGAGCATTATAAAGATCTAGACAAAGGCAAATGGGTGAAAATTGAGGGCTGGGTTGGGATTGAAGACGCGCATAAAGAAATTATGGATGGCGTAGCGCGATATAATTCGGCCGAAGTCAAACCTGCATTTTAATTCCAATCTTCATTTCATCAGCAATACTGTGTTGACCGCCGCGCTCATTTTCTAGCTGTATCAAAAGCGTACTGTCTGCGTCATTCGCTTGTTGTCGCCTTGGCTTGCTTTCGAACTGAAGTTGGAATGAGTAGATTAGGTGGTTGTCACATTAAAAGAGTCAATAATGCCTTTTATTAGATACGTAAATTTCAAAAATACCCTGCAACTCCTATGGGTATTTAGCTGCAGGGCAGGTGTTTTTAATGATCTGCTTGAAATAACTTAAGTAGCAACCACCCCAAATAAACTACCAACACCAGCAGTGGCAGCCATTGCGAGCATCCCCCAAAAAGCCACGCGGCTTGCTCCATTCCACATATTTGCACCACCAGCTTTTGCGGCTAAACCACCAAGTGCTGCTAAAAAAATCAGAGACATAATAGCCACATAAAGTACTGTATTTGCGTGGGGGGCGGTATACGCAATTAATAAAGGTAAGGTAGCACCGACTGCAAAGGAGAGCGCAGAGGCGAGCGCAGC
Source organism: Methylotenera sp. (assembly GCA_031381645.1). Classification (GTDB taxonomy): domain Bacteria; phylum Pseudomonadota; class Gammaproteobacteria; order Burkholderiales; family Methylophilaceae; genus Methylotenera_A. Next base: position 6,161 of record JANMYB010000088.1, on the reverse strand, counting down.
CTGCACTGGGCGCGCGTTCATCATTTCGTTAATCCCAAGCTCGTCGCGTGCATGTGCGCCTAGCGCATCGTGCCTGGTTAATTCCACAGCAACTTTGTGTGCTAAGTCTGGTGTTAAGCCACGCGCCATGTAGATTCCAGTGAGTTCTTTCAGCTCACTTTCTTGATCGGTTTCTAATTCTAATCGTTCTTTGGCTAAATCAGCCGTTTCGGTATCTGATTGCGAGCTGACAGAAACGTATTCACCTGCTGCCATCGACATTGCGCCAGCCACCAAGCCAGCTACGCCAGTAAGAAAAATAGAAGCTTGCGAGGCATGTGCCGCCGCAACGCCAATAATCAAGCTGGCGGTGGATACAATGCCATCGTTAGCACCTAGCACAGCCGCACGTAGCCAGCCAATACGATGTGAGCGATGAAATTCTGAATGTCTTAACATAGATGTCTTTTGATAATTGTTATAAATGACAGTGTAATAAAAAAGGCGACTTGAGTCGCCTTTTTTATTACAACAATTGCAATGTTACATGTGCCAATGATTACATATGTAATAGCGGCACAATTAACAAGGCCACAATGTTGATAATTTTAATGAGCGGGTTCACTGCAGGGCCAGCCGTATCTTTGTATGGGTCACCAACGGTGTCGCCGGTCACAGCCGCCTTGTGCGCATCTGAACCTTTGCCACCGTGGTTGCCATCTTCGATATATTTCTTGGCATTATCCCACGCGCCGCCGCCAGTACACATCGAGATTGCTACGAACAAACCTGTGACAATCGTGCCCATTAACAAGCCGCCAAGCGCCACTGGACCTAATAGCAAGCCGACAGCAATTGGCACTGCAACTGGTAAGAGCGATGGAATCATCATTTCTTTAATTGCCGCAGTCGTTAGCATGTCCACCGCTTTGCCGTATTCTGGTTTAGCAGTACCCTCCATAATCCCTTTAATATCGCGGAACTGGCGGCGTACTTCTTCTACCACTGCACCAGCTGCGCGACCAACCGCTTCCATTGCCATTGCGGCGAATAGAAAGGGAATTAAACCGCCAATAAACAAGCCGATAATCACCATTGGGTCGCTTAAATCAAATTTCACATCAATGCCTGCGCCAGAAAGTTTGTGCGTGTAGTCGGCAAATAAAACCAAAGCCGCTAAGCCCGCAGAGCCAATGGCATAGCCTTTAGTCACAGCTTTTGTGGTGTTGCCAACCGCATCTAATGGGTCAGTGACATCGCGCACTTCGGCTGGTAAACCAGCCATTTCGGCAATGCCGCCAGCGTTGTCCGTAATCGGCCCGTACGCATCTAAAGCCACTACAATACCCGCCATGCTCAACATTGAAGTCGCGGCAATCGCGATGCCATACAAACCGCCTAAGTGGTACGATGTCCAAATTGCCAAACATACAGAAAGTACTGGCCAAGCCGTTGATTTCATTGAAATACCAATGCCTGCAATAATATTAGTTGCATGGCCAGTGGTTGAGGCTTGCGCCACGTGCTGCACAGGCGCATATTGTGTGCCAGTGTAGTATTCAGTAATCCACACCAAAGCCGCAGTTAATATTAAGCCCACTGCACATGCACCGAATAATTGGTTGGCAGAGATGACTAAGTCACCTGCTGTTAAGCCATCTGGGAACATTTTCATGGTGACAAAATAGAACGCGATAAGTGACAACACGCCCGCAACCGCTAAGCCTTTGTACAAGGCTGGCATCACGTTTTTCATGCCAGGTGAGGCTTTAACAAAGAAGCAGCCGATAATAGAAGCTACGATAGAAACTGCTCCCAGCATTAACGGATAAATGATACCGTTTGCGCCAGATTCGGTAATTAGCAAATGACCTAGTACCATGGTGGCGATGAGCGTGACCGCATAAGTTTCGAACAAATCAGCTGCCATACCTGCACAATCGCCCACGTTGTCGCCAACGTTATCGGCAATTACTGCGGGGTTGCGCGGATCATCTTCTGGAATGCCTGCTTCAACTTTGCCCACTAAATCTGCGCCTACGTCTGCGCCTTTAGTAAAGATACCGCCGCCTAAACGCGCGAAGATTGAGATGAGTGAAGAGCCAAAAGCTAGGCCAATCAATGGATCTAAGTTGGTTGCGGATTCGCCACCTAAAAACCAGTAAAAACCAGCTACGCCAAACAAACCTAAACCGACTACCAACATGCCAGTTACCGCACCGCCTTTAAATGCCACGTCGAAAGCAGGAGCAATGCCGCCTGTGGCCGCTTGTGCAGTGCGCACATTGGCTTTCACAGAGACATTCATACCAATAAAACCGCAAGCACCAGATAACAAAGCACCCAACACAAAGCCAATTGCTGTCGTAGTGCCTAAAAACACCGCTACTAAAATGGCTAACACGATGCCCACCATGGTGATGGTTTTATATTGACGTGCCAAATAAGCCGCGGCACCTTGTTGAATTGCACCAGCAATTTCTTGCATGCGCGCATTGCCGGCCGGTAGATTGGTAATCCATTTACTCATTACTACGCCATACAATACCGCTAAAACAGCGGCTGCAATGGCAATCATTAGTGCAACTGACATGACTTCTCCCTATCTATTTTTGTAAATTTGAATCGAAACGAAACTAAATTTTGTATAAAACTGCATAGTTGTAAAAATGTAATTATTTTGTAACAACGCACGGCATTATGGCATTAATAGTGAAGCGCGACAACCACTTGCGCGGGCGAGCTACAATACGTCAAACAACATTTTGCAGCCAATGATGATTAATAATAGGGCAAATATTTTCTTTAATTTATTTACGGCTAGTTTTTGTACCAAAACCGCTCCAATAGGCGCACTGATGAGGCTGGCAGAAGCAATAATGACAAGTGCAGGCAAGTAAACAAAACCTAGACTTTTGCTTGGTAACTCTGAAATTTGTAGCCCAGATACGATATAGCCGACTGTACCAGCGAGCGCAATAGGCAAACCGATGGCGCTACTAGTACCGATCGCGCGTTTGGTATTGATGTTGCAATAAATGAGAAAAGGTACCGAAAGCGTGCCGCCACCGATACCCACAAAGCTAGAAACCCAACCAATAAGTGCACCAACACAATCTAGAGCAGGCCTGGGAGGCAATATCCGCGAGGGGTCTGGAATATAGTCATTTAAGATTTGAAAAGCGACTATAAAAACATAGAAAATGAATAATGCTTTAAGCATGTGGGTATCAAACTTTGCCGCAACCAAACTGCCCAAAAATGCGCCTAACATAATGCCTAACGCGATTTTTTTTACAACATCCCAATCGACGTTCTGGTGGCTATGGTGCGCCCGACTAGAGGCGATTGAGGTGATAATAATCACCGCTAGAGAAGTGCCAAGTGCCATTTGCATGATGTAACTGATTGGGAAGCTCAATCTAGCAAAAACAAAGCTAAGTACGGGAACCATAATCAGACCCCCGCCCACCCCCAGCAAGCCTGAGAGCAAACCCGTAAAAAGTCCCGTGACTAAGTAAAGTAAATATTCCACGGCTAGGTTTTGCGTGCTAAAGCGTTTAATTTGTCTGCGAGAGGTGAAGTGTCCTTGTTTTTGGTTAACAAGTCTTCTGCTAGATTTTTTAAGCTAGTTGCGGCATGGTTTGAGAGCTTGCGCGGTGTTTTTATAATGGGTTTTGGGCGAGATTTTACTTGCACTTTAACGCTAATTGCAGTAACTTTACATTCCCTAAACAAAGGGTCGCTTATTTGCAAATTTTGTAATTGCTTCAATAAGCTAGCTTGCGTCAGTTTGATTTTGCTGGCAACGATTGAACTGTCAGCGTAAACCGTGAGTTGGCCATTGTTTAGGCGGCTGGCAAAGCTGTTTTGGTTTAATATTTTAGGCGAGGCCGCATGCCAAAGTTGTTGCAAATTTTTGTGAACTTGCACGTTTTTGGCGAGATTGTTAAGCTCGCCGTTTTCTGAAAATAAGGCGTTAATTTTACGCATAATGAATTGTAACTAAAACTGATAAATAATATCTTATGAATATAATTTTAGTTTCTAACAAAATGGCAAAAGCCAAAAGCCTATCTGTACTACAGGCTGGCGTTTTAATCGCTGGTTTGGTATTGGTGCCAGTTTTGTTGACGTTATTATTTATTACGCCCAAAAGTAATATTCAAGAGCAAGGGATGAAAGCGCTATTGCCACCGCAACTTAAAAGCAGCATTATTTCATCACAAGTGCACTTAGATGCTTACGCCAAAGAGCTCGGAGAGCTACAAGCGCGCATGATGCGTTTGGACGCTCAAAGCCAACGTTTGGCTAAATTGGCGGGTGAAAAAGACGCTAAAGCAGGTAAAAAAACCAATCTAAAACCAACAAAAAATTTACAGATTGACAATTTATTGCCTGCCAATCGCGGCGGACCACTCATAAATGCACGCCCAATGACAGAGCTAGATTTACAAGTGGCCATACTAGAGCTTACAAAGGCCGTGGATGCGCGCGACGATTCTATGAGTAGCATCGAGGCGAAAGTTCTGCAGCAAAGCGTACTGAAAGACATGTTGCCTAATAGCAGTCCGATTGGCGCTGCTTATAATTCATCCAGCTACGGCTGGCGCATCGACCCTTTTAACGGTAGTAAGGCATTTCACGAAGGTTTAGATTTCACCGCAAACACTGGTACGCCGATACGTGCGGCGGCTGATGGCATTGTGGCTGCCGCAGAATTGACACACGCTTATGGTAATATGGTCAAGATTGACCATGGCGCAGGGTTAGAAACGCGCTATGCACACGCTTCAAAATTGCTAGTTAAGGTGGGGGAGCGCGTGGTAAAAGGTCAAGTGGTCGCTTTGGTAGGTAGCACTGGGCGCTCGACTGGGCCGCATTTGCATTATGAAATTCGACTTAATGGCAACTCGTTAGATCCGCGTCAATATTTACAAAAAAATGCCAGTTAATGTGATTGAATTGAATAATTAACATTGAAAACTGCAATAACCCCCCCAAATAAACAGAAGTATTTTCATCTAATCTAAATAGAGGTTTCCGAGGTCTCGGAAAGTCGGTGTCTTTTCATGTTATCCACGTTGTTCAGAAAATTTCTCGGTAGTCGAAACGATAGACTTGTTAAGCAGTACGCCCAAAAAGTCAAAGAGATTAATGCGCTAGAGCCTGCCATGCAAGCGCTTAGTGACGATGCGTTGCGCGCGAAAACAGAAGAGTTCAAACAACGTTTTACAGCAGGCGAAAGTTTAGAAAAACTATTGCCAGAAGCTTTTGCAGTAGTGCGTGAAGGCAGCGTACGCGCGCTTGAAATGCGTCATTTTGATGTGCAGATGATAGGCGGTATGGTGCTTAACGCGGGGAAAATCGCCGAAATGCGAACCGGCGAAGGTAAAACGCTGGTGGCGACACTGCCCGTATATTTGAACGCGATTACAGGCAAAGGCGTGCATGTGGTGACGGTGAATGATTACCTTGCTAAGCGCGACGCTGAATGGATGGGTAAGCTTTACAACTTCCTAGGTCTTTCGGTGGGTATTAACTTATCGCAAATGCCGCACGATGCTAAACAGCAGGCCTACGCTGCTGATATTACCTATGGCACCAATAACGAATTTGGCTTTGATTACTTGCGCGACAATATGGTGTTTACGGCTGGCGAGCGTACACAACGCGCTCTAAGTTACGCGCTGGTGGATGAAGTCGATTCGATTTTGATTGATGAAGCTCGTACTCCGCTGATTATTTCTGGTCAAGCTGAGCATAGCATTGATTTATATAGCCAAATTAATGCGGTGGCTTTGCAGTTAAGCGCGCAAAAAGTCGAAGATGGTGATGGCGACTATTGGGTGGATGAAAAAGCGCAAACCGTGACTATGTCTGAGGCTGGGCATGAAAATGCTGAAGCGATTTTAGCAAAGTCTGGGTTAATGGCAGAAGGTGCTAGTTTGTACGAGCCCGCCAATATTACCTTGGTGCACCATTTATACGCCTCATTACGCGCGCAAAATCTGTTTAAACGTGACCAGCATTATGTGGTTGAAAAGAACGAAATCATTATTGTAGATGAATTTTCTGGGCGCAAAATGCCAGGCCGCAGATGGTCGGATGGCTTGCATCAAGCGGTGGAGGCCAAAGAAGGTGTGGAGATTCAAAAAGAGAACCAAACGCTGGCTTCGATT
>JANMYB010000057.1:0-11379 GCA_031381645.1 Methylotenera sp. | reverse complement strand
ACGGACATCTGGGTTCCATACTGAAGGGTTGCCTGTACCATAATATACTAAATTGGTACGTGAATCATACGGCCACCAGCCCCATGTAGAACCACCACCATGTTGCCAACCATCTTTAACTGCTTGTGGTTTCAACCATGTGCGAACGCCTAGGTCTTTTTCGCCGATTTTGATTTCGCCAGCTTTAAGCGCTTCGAAAGAACCGCCTTGTTTGTTACCACCGTTGATGTCTTTGTACACTGACAAAGCGCTGTACTCTGGTGTGTCAGCATTGAAGCCGTCACCAATCAACATTTCAGCATCTGGGCCTGTTGAGTAGGCTTTCCATGCTAATGAACCATCTTTAGCATTGTATGCAGCGATAAAGCAACGTACACCGAACTCAGCACCTGAACAACCTGTCAAGATTTTGTCTTTGATAACGTGTGGTGCGTTAGTGTTTGTAGCGCCAACTTTTGGGTCGTTAACTAATACTGACCAAGCTTTAGCACCAGTTTTAGCGTCTAAAGCAACTAAGTTGCCGTCATTTTGTTGCAAGTAAATTTTGCCATCGCCGAAACCAAGACCGCGGTTTACGTTATCGCAACATAAAACAGCTTGTACTGATGGATCTTGTTTAGGGAAATATTGCCAAACGATTTTTTGATTGTCGTTTAAGTCAAGTGCATATACGTTGTTTGGGAATGCTGTATGTACATACATCATGTTACCAACAACCACTGGCGAACCTTCGTGACCACGGTTTACACCGGTTGCGAATGTCCAAGCAGCTTTAAGGTTTTTTACGTTACCTTTGTTAATTTGTGCAAGTGCGCTGTAGCCTTGGTTCGTGTGGTTGCCACGTGGATGAGCCCAGTTGTTTGCATTTGCGATCGCTGCCTCTTGGTCTGCTGCTGCTGAAGCCATCATTGGCATTGCCAATGTAGCGCCTGCAACTAAACCTAAAGCTAGCTTAATTTTGTTAATTTGCATTTTGATCTCCAAAGTTATATTACTAAGGGTTAAATAAAGTAAACTTGAATTTTGCAACTTTTACTTGTGGTAATTGTTACAAATTTAAAGCAGACTTTTTGTCACATTATTCATGTGAGAACAGCAATATAAATCAAGTTATTATTAATTGCAACACTTTGGTTACAATTTATTAACAAATATTAAAAATATTTTTTAATGGCATTTGTGGCGTTTTTTTAACCGTGTAAAATAATGAATAAAATCATATAGAAAGCATGAAAATAGCGATGTATCCACCTACTTACAATTTGTATCCTGAAATCGAACCTTTTAATAAAAGCAGCTTAAAAGTAAGCGATTTACATGAGATTTACTACGAAGAGTGTGGCAGTCCAGATGGTGTTGCAGTGGTATTTCTACATGGTGGCCCAGGTAGCGGTTGCAATCCGACACAACGCCGATTTTTTGACCCACAACATTATCGAATTATTTTGCTAGATCAGCGCGGTTGCGGGCGTAGCACGCCACAAGGCGAGGTGCGCAAAAACACAACCGACGACTTGGTCAATGATATTGAAGTCTTGCGTAATCATTTGAGCATCGCCAGGTGGCACGTATTTGGTGGCTCCTGGGGCAGTACTTTAGCGCTCGCCTACGCAATTAAGTATGCCAGTCGTGTTATCAGTTTAGTTTTGCGTGGTATTTTCTTAAGTCGCGCTAACGAGTTGGCATGGTTTTTAGGTGGAGTCCAGCATTTTTATCCCGAGGTGTGGCATAGCTTAATTAGTTATTTGCCAGAAAAAGAACGGCATCATGTATTAAATGCTTACTCAACACGCATTTTTTCTGATGATACGCAAATTAGCGTACCCGCTGCAATCCAATGGAATGCATTTGAATCATCTATCATGCGCTTGAAACCTCTCGAGGTTAGCACCAATTCCGCAATCAAAACGCCTGAAGATGTGCAAAAAGAGCAACCGATTGAAGTGGCGCGGGCGCGCGTTCAAATTCACTACATTCAGCACCAATGCTTTATTGATGGCAATGCCATATTAAAATCTGCCACAATATTGAATAAAATTCCAACGGTGATTGTGCAAGGACGTTATGATATGGTGTGCCCACCACAAACCGCTTGGGACTTATCGCGCGCCATGCCAGATGCTGAATTTGTGATGGTGGCCGATGCAGGACATTCTGCCATGGAGCTAGATATTACGAGTGCGCTGATAGCTGCCACTGAGAAATTTAAAGCCTTATTATAAAACGCATGGCTTTCATCAATTCAGAAAAACTAGCAAAAATTAAAAATCTAGTGCGGGATGCCGCACTAGACAAGTCGATTAGCGCTTACGCTAATCGCGAATATGCAACACCATTATTTGTGTTGCGTGAAACTTTGGCTGGCTTTGCGCGCCACAACGTGTTTGGCATGTCGGCCTCACTATCTTTTTACGCGCTTTTCGCGCTAATTCCTTTAGTGTTGTTGATTTTCTTTCTGTTAAGCCATTTGGTATTTTCATCCGATTACGCCATCGTCAAATTGGCAATTCTCACGGGTAATTTAGTGCCCGAATTCAGCAGCAAAATTATGGTGGAAGTTTACAGCGCCACGCAAACCAAAGCCGCCTGGGGGGCACTGGGTTTATTTGTATTGCTATGGACAATCACCCCGCTGGCCAGTGCCATGCGCTCGGCTTTTTATACCATTTCTTCCATGGTAGAAGCGCCTTCTTTCTTCAAACGTAAATTCAAGGATGTGGTTTCTGTACTTGGTATTTTGTTGCTGTTTTTCTTGTTTACTTCGGCTGGTTTTGTTGTTGAAAAAGTCATCCGTTTTATAGCGGTACATTTGCCCATTGCCGAACTGAATATTATCGCCTCATTTAGCACGCTTTTACTTACTGCGCTATTACTCACGGTTTTTTACAAAGTGTTTTTTCCCATGCGCGTTGCTTTTGCGCACCTATTGCTAGGCGCACTATTGACGGCCTTGCTATGGCTATTGATGCGACCAGCATTTGGTTTATTTTTATCGATTAATAAAGACTACGGCGCAATTTTTGGCGGTATGAAAACCATGTTTGTGTCGATTACTTGGCTTTATATCAACTTTGCAGTATTTTTGCTGGGCACTGAATTAATTTCAACCTTACGCAAAAAAGACGTGCTGTTACTAAAAGGCTTGTTTAGCGGCTCACCCAATAAAGCCAACTACATTGAAACGCTGATGCGCCGCTACGGACATATTTTAAGGCAGGGCGAATACATTTTTGAGCGTGGTAACAGTGAGCGCAATTTGTATTATTTGGTAGATGGCAAGATCAACCTGAGTAATAATGGCGCAGTTTTGCGAGAAATAGGTGCTGGCGATTACTTTGGCGAGCTGGCGATGCTCACCAAGCAGCCCACCACTTCAGATGCTATTGTAGCCTCTGACGAGGCGCGCATTATCGTGATTTATGCAGAAAATATCGACAGCATGTTGGAAGACGACCCGAAAATTGCCATGCAGCTTTTAAAACGAATGGCTGGCAGATTGCAAACAAACTACAGTTAGAAATTATAATTAATATACGCATGGCAAATTCATTCGCATCACAACCAACCCCGCAAGAGTTGCAAACCCTTGTGAATACATTAAATAACGGCCAACTTGCGCAAGCTGAAAGCCAAGCCAAAAACTTAATCGCTAGGCATGCTAACGTGTTTATTTTGCATCATGTACTAAGCTTGGCTTTAGACGGCCAGCAAAAGTTTACAGAAGCGGTAATAAGCTATAAAAATGCACTCAAACTGCAACCCAATTCGCCAGACTTATACTTTAACCTAGGCATCGCGCTGACTCATTTAAATCGACTGGAAGAGGCCGCAACGACTTACCAACAAGCCATCAAAGTGAATCCTAACTTTTTCGAGGCGCATGGTAACTTAGGCATAATTCTACAGCGCCAAGGCAAGCTAGATGAGGCAATAGCCAGTTATCAAGCGGGCTTAAAAATCAACCCGCAAGATGCACGCGGTTATTATAATTTAGGTACTGCACTACGCGATAATGGCGATTTAGTAGCCGCTGTCAATAGCTACAAAAAAGCTATTCTACTATTTCCCAACTATACTGACGCGCATAATAACTTGGGCGAAACTTTGCGTGACCAAGGTGACATGGATGCGGCAGTGAAAAGTTACCAAACCGCACTGGCGTTGAATGCTGAGCATGCCAATGCAAATTACAATATGGGTGAATTTTTGTACCTTGCGGAAAAGTACGAAGAGGCGACTCCCTATTTTGAGCGCTCGCAATTGGATGATTGGCAAACACGCAAACTGTATTGTCTTTATAAAGCAGAGAAATTTGACGCCTTCAAAGCCAATAGGGACGCACTTGCTGGCGGCATGCCAAATACGTCGCCATTTCTAGCTACATTATCTACTCATTACAGCATCAACTTTAACGAAGCCGATCCTTACAATTTTTGCAAAAACGGGCTGGATTTCGTGTATCAAAATAGCATTCTGAATAAAAATAGTCAGCTTTTGAAAGACTTGTTAAACGACATACAAAACGCCGAGATTGCCGAACGCGTGCAAGGCATGCTACACCACGGACAACAATCTGCCGGCAATTTGTTTAAACGACCAGAAGCCTCATTCCGCAAGCTTGCTGAGCTTATTAAAAAAGAATTTTTAGCTTACAAAAATAAATTTGCAGACGCAGATTGCGAACTCATAAAATCATTCCCAACCGAGTTGGAGTTCACCAGCTCGTGGTATGTCAAAATGCAACAAGGTGGTCATTTAAGCGCACATATTCATGAGATTGGCTGGATTAGCGGCGCCGTTTACTTGGCTATGCCAACGCCAAAAGAAGGCTCAAACGAAGGTGCTTTTGAATATGGCACGCATGGCGACCAGTACCCAATTAATCCTCTTCAGAAACACAAAAACTTCCCGCTTGCGCAAGTAATGCCAAAGGTAGGCGATATTGTGCTATTCCCCTCTTCTCTATTTCACCGCACTATTCCTTTTAATTCGAATGAACAACGCATCTGTATTGCATTTGACTTAAAACCAGAAGGTGATATTTTTATTAAAAATAGCTACTAATATTTTCCTTACAACGCTTGATAAATGTGTCAAAATTATGTACTTAGTTGACGAAATTCGACCACCTGAATTTCAACATTAATAACAAAACTGTCAATCTGAAAATAGGTGATACATAATGCATGTATTGAAAAAATCTCTTACCCATTGATTTTGTTCAATAATTTTACGTTTTATATGCTTATCTTTTATTCTCGCTAATTTTTAAGTTGAATTGGCTTAAAAATTGCTTTATTTATCATATAGTAGGCCATTCACGAGCCTACAACTGAGGAAAGTTACGAATGACTGATGAACAACAATTTGATGATTGCTCGGTGTTGGTTGTAGATGATCAATCTACCAGCAGAACTATACTTACGCACGTCGTCAAAAGTATTAACTCTAAAATCAAAGTGGTCGAAAAAACAAACCCAGAACAGGCATTGGAATGGGCGACCTCACACAAAGCAGATTTAGTATTTGTAGATTATGTGATGCCAGAAATGAACGGCACTGAGTTTGTTCGTTTACTTAAAACATTGCCACAATATAAATCTGTACCAGTCATTATGATTACGATTAAAAAAGATGCAGACACACGTTACGCGGCGCTAGACGCTGGTGTGGCCGATTTTTTAAGCAAGCCTGTTGATATTTATGAGTGCACAGCCCGTAGCAAAAACTTGCTCACCATGCATCAGCAACATATTGCACTACAAAACCGTAGCAATTTGTTTGAAAGCTTAGTAAAAGCCGCCACTACAGAAATTAAGTCGCGCGAAAAAGAAACTTTAATGCGACTAGCGCGTGCTGGCGAGCACAAAGATTACGATACAGCCATGCACTTGCAGCGCATGTCGCTATATAGCCGAGCCATTGCTGAAACAATTGGTCTTAGCGACGAAGAAGCAGAAATTATTGAGCTTGCAGCGCCCTTGCATGACATTGGCAAAATTGGCATCCCCGATAGTATTTTGCTTAAAAAAGGTGATCTTGATGACCAAGAGCTAAAGTTGATGCGTAAACACCCAATAATAGGGTATGAGATTCTGCAGGATAGTCCATCAAAATATTTACAAAAAGGTAGCGAAATTGCACTAGCACATCATGAACGCTTTGATGGCTCTGGCTACCCATATGCTCTCAAGGGAACAGATATTCCACTTTCTGCACGCATAGTAGCGATTGCAGATGTGTTCGACGCGCTAACTAGCGTACGCCCTTACAAAGAGGCTTGGAGCATGGATAAAGCGCTGGAGTATATACGCGATGAAAGCGGCAAACATTTTGACCCAGACTTGGTGAAAGTCATGCTAACTATGCGAAGCCAACTGGAAAAAATTCAGAGTGAGCACGCAACAGCTATCCACTAAAAATAATAAGACTAGACCCAGCGTCTATAAAAAAGCCTAACAAATAATGTTAGGCTTTTTTATATTGCAGTTAATGACTACCTAGATAATACTCTGATAGGCGTCGCTCTTTTTAGAGATACTTGATATAAGTCCCAATAACCAGATTCAAAACAACGCCCTGCCGCATCGAAATAACCTATATAAAAGTCATATAGCGCCTGTCCATATCGCTCTATACACACATTTTTGTTAATTTCTAACCTTTTTTTCCACTCAATTAAAGTACGTACATAGTGTGACCCAATTCTAGTAGCGGCTGATATTTCGTATTTATCTACAATAGCAGCTTGGATATCACTAATAGTAGGTAGTGCAGACCCTGGAAATACTTTTTGTAAATATTTAGAGTCATTCAACTCCATCAAGTTACTAGGTGGCCTTGTAATTACAATACATTGAAGTGCAACTTGAGCAATTTCTGTAGAAACATTTAAACACCAATCAAAAAAGTTTTTGTAAATATCCCGCTGACGTGATGCAGCATAATCTTCAAATGATACAAAATGCTCAAAAGCACATACAGAAATAATTGCATCAAACTTTTGTGCCGGGGCTGAATAGCTTTGCCAAGGCTGTAGGTCTACTGATACATTTGGTTTTTTTATACTGTTAACAAAATTAAATTGTTCTGTACTGATAGTTAAACCTTGTATCTGTGTATTTAAATAACTATCGGAAATGAAATTCATGATGCCACCCCAGCCACATCCAACGTCTACCACTTTATAGCCCGCTTGAATGTTTGCGTAACTACATAGCCTATTAAACTTATTTACCTGTGCCTGCTCTAGATTTTGAGCATCGTCCCAAACAGCACATGTATAAACACGATATTGCTTATCTAGAAAAAGTGCAAAAAAATCATTGTCTACATCATAGTGAGCTTCGATATCTGCTTGCGTTGCCATTTATCCTCCTAGTTCGTTTTAATCATTATCAAAATTACAAGTCTTAATATAACTCTAGCAGTGCCATTTTCAAAACAAAAAATACTCTTAAGATGCTTTATCTAAGAGTCCATTTTTTGTCACTAATGACGAATATTTTCAATATTAACAATACATAAAACCAATAGAAAATTACTTAACTCAATGATTAAAAACAATTATTTTTTTCTATTAAAGGCGGCATAATTATTGCTTTAGTAATATTAAAACAATAGTTTATATTGGAGGCTGTCATTTTGAATGATCTATTATATACATCTGCTACAAGATTTAATTTCATTACTGGTATTAAATTATGGCTAGCTACTGCTTTTAGCGTAATAGGATTTCGCAAGTATGGCGATGAGCATCAACAAGCAGTTGTAAGGTTAATCATTATAGGTTTAATCGTCACTCCAACTTTTACATACTATAAAAGTACGGCCTCCCATCTCTTTTTGTCCTTAGTCATATTGTTTTCAATCGCATTATTTTTGCATGTAAGAATAAATAATGCGTTAAATAAAAAACGTCTAATGCTTGCTATGCTATTTGACGTTTTAGTCGCATCTGTTGCAGTACGATTAACGAATGACAGTGGCGCTATTTTTATGGGTGCTTACTTGTGGTTTATTATTGGCTATGGTTTTAGGTACGGCAAATCCATGCTTATTAGTACTTATGTTGCAAGCCTAATTGGCTTTATAGTCGCCAGCCTATTAAGTCCATATTGGCAAACTCATATGGTTGCATTTTATGGGCTGCTTTTTACATTGGTCACAGTTCCTAGTTATGCACTTGTATTGCTTGGAAAACTAGCTGAAGCTACTAATAAAGCTGAAAGTGCCAGCAAAGCCAAGAGTCAGTTTTTATCACACATGAGCCATGAGATACGCACACCACTTAACGGTATAGTGGGTGCCTGTAGCTTATTGGCTAACACGCCAATAAGTAAAGATCAAAAAATGCTGTTTGATGTGGTCTATTCATCTTCAGAATTATTGGTGCAGTTAGTAAATGATGTATTAGATATATCCCAAATTGAAAGCGGGAAAATTGTTAGCAAGGTAACTAATTTTAATTTACAAGATTTAGTAGAGAGTACTGTTAATTTATTTAGCAGCCAAGCAAAAGCAAAAAACATTTTGCTTAGCTACAATATTGCAAATGACACCCCATTAATGTTGCAAGGCGAACTTTTACATATAAAACAAGTATTAATCAATTTAATTGGTAATGCCGTTAAATTTACCGAGAGTGGTTCTGTAAGCGTCACTGTAAAAGTAACTAAACAAACTGAAAACCAAGCAAACATACTGTTTGAAATTGTTGATACTGGTATTGGCATTGAAGAAGGTGCGATTAAAACGATATTTGAAAGCTTTACTCAGGCCAACAATTCAATTAAAAACAAATTTGGTGGTACAGGCTTGGGTACTACCATATCAAAAAATCTAATTGCTTTCATGGGTGGCAACTTAAAGGTAGAAAGTAAATTAGGCGTTGGCTCTAAGTTTTGGTTTGAGATTGCATTAGACAAAAACAGTGAAAACCAAGTGGAAAATCAAATTGAGCTCAATTTGGTTAATGCCCAAGCCAGCTCTTCAGAAATAATTGTACTTAGCGACTTTAAAAAGCCCGCTAAAAAACAAATAAAATCTTATCGTGTTTTAGTCGCTGATGATAACGAAGTAAACAGCATGATTATTACGCAGATTTTATTGCAAGAAAATCATCAAGTTGACGTAGTTAAAAACGGGGAGTTGGCCTTAGATAAACTACGCGACACAGACTACGATTTAATGATTTTAGACGGCAATATGCCAATTATGGGCGGCATGGAAGTGATTCAAATATATCAAGCGCTAAATATTGGCCAACCACAAATACCTGCCATTATTTTAAGTGCCGATGCGACAACAGAAACCATAGAATCATTTAGAGAAGTCGGCGTTGGCGCTTATTTAACCAAACCTATTCAAATTAATTTATTAATACAAACAATAGAAGACGTTGTTTCACAATCCACCTTTAAAACTGCTGAGGTGATTGATTATACTAACGCCAAACTAGATAGCCAAAATGATACGTTGTTATTAAATGTGAGCAGACTTTATAGCTTGAAACAATTAGATACGAATAGCCGCTTTATTGAAAAACTAATACTCGACTTTATGGCGGATGCTGAACAAAGAATCGCGCCCCTAAACACTTACACCAAAGCCCGCGACTTTGTAAAAATGAAAGCTTGCGCCCATACTATTGCTGGCAGTGCGGCTAATGTGGGAGCAGACGAACTGGCCAAACTTTGCGAAAGCTTGAGTAATATCAAACCATCTGACAATTTTAAAGAAATTGAGTTATTGGTAGGTAATGTGCAAGATATTTATTCGCGTACTAAAGTGTTTTTATGGGATTACTTAAACCAACAAACTATCAATCAGCAAGTACCAAAATAATAAAACCAGCTTACGCTGGTTTTATTATTTAGCGTTTTTTCTTAAACGCTTTGTCCAATCAGCTTCATTAAGCAGTTTGTCTTAGTGGCACCACATTGTTGGCTATAGGCGCTGTAACATATTGCTTTTCTTGACTGTAAATAAAGCGATCCATAATACTAAACTCTCTATCAGAAAGTTTTAATGCAACATCCACCCACAACCTAGTAATATCCATCAACTCATCATTAGTAATGGGGTTAATATGGTTTTTGGCTTTTTGTGCCGCCAGATAACCATTAGAAAAACGTCTATTTTTTTCTATCCAGTTATAGACTGCTTTTTCACCTTCTCCATCATCTACTAGCACATCGACCAAGCCCATTTCAAAGGCTTGTTCAGCGGTATATTGTTTGCCTTTAAGAATCATTTCATCGGCAATTTTAACGCCTGCTTTTCTGGCAACCAAGCTGTATCCGCCCATACCTGGAAACATATTAAATAAAATCTCAGGGAAGCTAAACACACTTTTGCGCTCCGCAATGACAATATCACTAGCGAGTGCGACTTCAAGGCCACCGCCTAAAGCCAGCCCCTGCACCAAACTAATATTAATGATGGGGGAATTATTAAACCTATTCAATCGACTTACTAAACCGTCAATGCCTTTTGTTGCATAACTCAGTAGCGCTTCTCTATGCTTATTAATAGCAAACTCGCGAATCATTGCCAAATGCCCGCCCAGATTAAAAACGTTGGGTGTAAGCGAAGCAGCAACCGAGTATTTAATTTGATGTGCTTTTTCACCATCAAATAAAACGCCACCTGTGTTTTGAATTTCATTTTGGTGTTGCGTAAGCTCATCTATAAGCTCACGGTTAAAGCAAGGGATAATGTTTTTTTGATTAAAGCAGGTCCACAATACTTCATAACTTTCATCATATCGTATCGATAACTGCTTGAAATTGTTGCTCAGGCCGCTATTTTGAATATTCATAAAAACCTTCATTTACCAGTATAAAGCCCAACTAATTCTATAGATTGGATATAATATAAGCTAAGATTGAATATAATATAACCTATTTGGGTTGTCAAAGGATATAAATTTATGGTTGAACAAACAGTTTCATTAGAAAATGAGATTAAGCAATTCTTGGTGGATACATTAATACAAGAAAATAAATTTGATGTAACTCAAATAAAACTTGATAGCCCCCTGAAAGATCTAGATATAGATTCGTTTGGCTTTTTAGAAATAATTTTCAGTATTGAGCATCAATACAATATCCCTTTCCCGAAAAATTTTGACCACATTAAAACCTTGCAAGATGTAATCAATGTAACGCACGATTTAGTACTGGAAAAAAACAAATCTCTTTCAACATGCTAATTTAGTCACGCATGTCAAACTACCGTCGCGTTGTTATTACTGGTTTTAGCGTGGTATCTCCGTTAGGTAATACTATAGAAGATTTAACACATAACGTGTTTGCGGGAAAATCGGGCATTAAGCAACTGGAAGCTGCATTTACAGATAAGTTAATATGCAAAGTT
>JANMYB010000043.1:0-5443 GCA_031381645.1 Methylotenera sp. | reverse complement strand
CGGTATTAAATTCATTGGGCCAAATGCCTCCGTGATCCGCCAAATGGGCGATAAAATTGAAGCACGTAAGGCTATGACTGGCGCAGGCATCCCCTGCACTCCTGGCAGCGACGGCAACTTAGCTGATTTAGATGAAGCGGTCGCCTTAGCTAAAAAAATTGGCTACCCAGTGATGCTGAAAGCTACTAATGGCGGTGGCGGGCGTGGTATTCGTCGTTGCGATAACGAAAAGGATTTGCTTACCAATTATGACCGCGTGATTAGTGAGGCAAGCAAAGCCTTCGGTAAACCAGAAGTGTTTTTAGAAAAATGCGTGGTCACACCGCGGCATATTGAAGTGCAAGTCATGGCCGATAGCCAAGGCAGTGTCATCCATTTGTTTGAGCGTGATTGCTCGATACAGCGCCGCAATCAAAAGTTAATAGAAATTGCCCCTTCACCACAATTAAGCCAAGCGCAACGTGATTATATTGGCGGCTTGGCGGTTAAAGCGGCCAAAGCAGTGAGTTATGAAAATGCTGGCACGGTAGAATTCTTGCTGGATCAGAATAACAATTTTTATTTCATGGAAATGAACACGCGCCTGCAGGTAGAGCACACTGTGACTGAGACCATTACAGGTGTGGATATTGTGCAAGAGCAAATCCGTATCGCCTATGGCCTACCGCTACAATATAAACAAAGCGAGATTAGCTTCCGTGGCTTTGCCATGGAGTATCGTATTAATGCAGAAGATCCTAAAAATGATTTCTTGCCTAGCTTTGGTAAAATTACTCGCTATTACTCACCTGGCGGCCCTGGCGTGCGCATGGATGCAGCTATTTACTCAGGCTATGTGATTCCGCCCTATTACGACTCTATGTGTGCCAAACTTACAGTTTGGGCGCTAGATTGGCCAAGCGTAGTCGAGCGTGGTCGCCGCGCTTTGGGCGATATGGTCGTCTATGGCGTTAAAACTACGATTCCGTACTATCAGGAAATTATGAAGCACCCAGACTTTAAAAATGCGAGCTTCAACACTAGTTTCGTAGAAACGCATCCTGAACTCACCAATTACGCCACGGAGCTGCCACCAGAACTTTTTGCAGCGGCAATTTCAGCGGCCATTGCAGCGCACGAAGGTATTTAATTTTTAAGTTTTTTTAATTTTAAACATAATCATAAAGAAATAAAATTATGAGCAAAATACACATCACAGAACTGGTTTTACGCGATGGACATCAATCCTTAATCGCAACGCGTATGCGTACCGAAGATATGCTGCCGATTTGTGCCAAGCTAGATGCTATTGGTTTTTGGTCGATTGAGGCTTGGGGCGGCGCCACCTTTGATGCGTGCGTGCGCTTCCTAAAAGAAGATCCGTGGGAACGCCTTGCCAAGCTTCGTAAAGCGCTACCGAACAGTCAAATTAATATGTTGTTGCGCGGCCAAAACTTACTGGGTTACCGCCATTATTCTGATGATGTGGTGCATGCGTTTGTTAAAAAATCTGCCGATAATGGCGTGGATGTGTTCCGCGTATTTGATGCCATGAATGACGTGCGCAACTTGCGCGAAGCCATTAAAGCAGTAAAAAAAGTAAAAAAACATGCTATCGGCACACTGTCATACACCACCAGCCCAGTGCACGACATTAACTATTTTGTGGCCATGGCAAAAGAGCTTGAGGAAATTGGCGCTGATAGCATTGGCATTAAAGATATGGCCAGTTTGCTCACACCTACTGCGGCGGGCGATTTAGTCAAAGCGTTAAAAGCAGCCGTAAACTTGCCTATACACGTGCACAGTCATGCTACAAGCGGCTTTGCGAGCATTGCTTTGATGAAGGCCGTTGAAAATGGCGCGTCAGTGATTGATACTTGTAACTCATCTTTTGCAGAAGGTGCAAGCCACCCTTCCACCGAGAGTATGGTGGCGGCCTTACAAGGCACCAAATACGATACTGGTATTGAATTAGCTAAGTTGCAAGAAATCACCGCCTATTTCCGTGAAGTACGCAAAAAATACTGGCAATATGAAAGTGACTTTACAGGCGTAGATACTAGAGTCTTGGTGAATATGGTGCCAGGCGGCATGATTTCTAACCTATCTAACCAATTAAAAGAACAAGGCGCGCTTAGCCGCATAGATGAAGTATTGCTTGAGATTCCACGTGTACGTGAGGATTTAGGTTATCCTCCACTAGTCACGCCGACCTCGCAAATTGTCGGTACACAAGCCGTGCTAAACGTAATGACGGGACAACGCTACAAGTCGATTACCAACGAAGTTAAAAACTATTTTCTCGGTCAGTATGGCAAAGCACCAGCGCCAGTAAACGATAGAGTGAAGCAATTAGCTGTTGGTGATGGTGAGGTGATTACTTGTCGCCCTGCCGATTTGTTAGAACCAGAAATGGCGAAATTACAGGCTGAATCTGAGCGCATTGCCAAATCTGAAGAAGACGTTTTGACTTATGCCATGTTCCCAGATATTGGGCAAACTTTTCTGCAAGAACGCAACGCAGGTAGCTTAAAACCTGAGGCATTACAAACCAAAGATGCGGCTAATACGTCTTCTGCACGTTTTGCTCCGAACGAATTTAACGTCACATTGCACGGCGAAACCTTCCACATTAAGCTCACGGGTAGTGGTCATGCAGGCGAAGAAAAACGTCCGTTCTATGTTTCTGTCGATGGCATCGCAGAAGAAGTCATCGTCGAGACTTTGGATGAAATTGAGGTTGGTGGCGGCAGTAATGGTGCAAAAACTAGCGGTAAAAAGAAAGCTTCACTCACATCGAGTGGTCGCCCGCGCCCTCACCACGCAGGTTGCGTCACCACTGCTATGCCAGGCACCATTGTCGCTGTTAAGGCCAAAGTGGGTGATAAAGTGAAAGCTGGTGATGGCGTATTGGTGATTGAAGCCATGAAAATGGAGAACGAAATCCAAGCCTCAACCACTGGTACTGTAGTTGCCGTACATGTAACCAAAGGCGATAGCGTTACGCCAGATGAATCTTTACTTGAAATTCAGCCCGAATAATATGGTTGTAATTTAACGGATAAGCCGACAGAATAACCCTGTCGGCTTTTTATTTATACAAAACATCGAATAAAAACCATGAAACAAACTCTAATTTTGGCTTCTTCTTCAGAGTACAGGCGGCAGCTTTTGCAAAAGCTGCTAATTCCGTTTACTAGCATTTCGCCCAAGATAGAAGAAACACCGCTTGCTGATGAGAAGCCGCATGAAACTGCGCTACGACTGGCGCAAGAAAAAGCCAAAAAGATAGGCGCAGAATATCCACACGCGCTCATCATTGGCTGCGACCAAGTCGCCACGATTGATGGCGAGCAGTTGGGAAAGCCAGGCAATCATCAAAACGCGACCAAGCAATTACAAAAAATGCGTGGACGTGAGGTGACTTTTCATAGCGCATTGTGTTTATATAATGCCGCGACAAACACTATGCAAGCGCAAGTTGTGCCCTATTTGGTGCGCTTTAGGCAACTGACGGACGAACAAATCGAAAGTTATTTAAGCAAAGAGCAGCCCTATCAATGCGCAGGCAGCGCGAAATCAGAAGGGCTAGGTGTTGCGCTGATTGAGCGCATGATAGGCGAAGACCCGAACGCATTAATTGGCCTGCCTTTAATTAAGCTAGTCACCATGTTGCAAAATGAAGGCGTTGAGGTACTATAATTTTTATAAATATTTTCAGAAATTTAACCCCATTCTGGTATCAGTCACGTTTAACAAAGTATTGCGGCTAAAATGCGCTTTACTGGCCTTTCAACCGCACCCATTTCATTCATTTTGGAGATTTGTTATGCGCTTAAAACAAAAAATCATTTCATTAGCCATTCTTTCGGCATTTTTTACAGGAGCCAATGCTTTGGATAAAACAGAAGTAAACAACCTAGTAGAAGCTAGAAGCACGTTAACTGACCAGCAAAGTGTTGCCGTGACAATTTATAACCAAGATTTGGCGCTAGTGAAAGATACGCGTAAGGTAAATTTAAAAACTGGTTTAAACGCTCTTGCTATGCGCGATGTGAGCGCGCAAATGCGCCCAGAGACTGCCCTACTACGTAGCATTAACGCGCCTGGTAGCCTGATGCTATTAGAGCAAAATTTCGATTTCGATTTGCTCACTCCACAAAAAATGTTAGAGAAATATGTCGGCAAAACCGTTAGCATTATTAAAACAAACCCAGCAACGGGTGCAGAAACGGTTGAGAAAGCCACTGTGCTATCTGCCAATAACGGCGTCGTGTTAAAGATTGGCAACCGTATCGAAACTGGTTTGCCAGGACGTATTGTGTATGATGATGTGCCAGAAAATTTACGCGATAGACCAACTTTAGTGACGCAAATCAATAACAAAGGCGCGACTGACCAAACAGTTGAATTGAGTTACTTAACGGGCGGATTGGGCTGGAAAGCCGATTACGTGGCTGAGCTGAATGATAAAGAAGATAAGCTCGATTTATCGGGCTGGGTCACGCTCACCAACACCAGTGGCGCAAGCTATAAAAACGCTAAATTGCAATTGGTTGCGGGTGATGTAAACCGCGTGCAAGAACAAATGCGCCCAATGGCAAAAACCATGCGTGGTGAGGTGATGATGGCGGACGCTGCTGCACCAATGGCAGAAGAATCACTGCTGGAATACCATTTATACACGCTGGATCGCCCGACTAACATTATGGAAGCACAAACCAAGCAAGTGTCGCTACTTTCCGCTTCTGGCGTACCCGCACGTAAAGAGCTGGTGCTAAAAGGTGCAGATTACTATTACACAGGCCAATACGGCGAAATAGGCACCAAGATGAAAGTAGGCGTATTTGTTGAGTTTGATAATAAAGAAGCCAGCAAGCTCGGTATGCCGTTACCAAAAGGCGTATTGCGCGTGTACAAAAAAGATAGCAAAGGCAATGCGCAATTTGTGGGCGAAGATAACATTGACCACACACCCAAAAATGAGACCGTGCGCCTGAAACTCGGCGAAGCGTTTGACGTGACTGCGGACAAAAAGCAAACTGACTTTAAGTTATTACCTAACCCACAAAAAGGCCATAGCGCATATGAGAGCGCTTATGAACTTACCCTTAAAAATGCTAAAAAAGAGAAAGTGACTGTGACGGTACAAGAGCCAATTGGCGGCGATTGGAAGATAGTGAGCGAGAGCGCACCACACACCAAAGCCAATAGCCACTTAGCTTTGTGGAAGATTGATATTCCAGCGGAAGGCAAAACCACGCTGACATATAGAGCGCAAGTAAAGTATTAAATAGTGTTTAAATTAATCTAAAAAAGATGCCCTGCAAGCCAATATCCATGCGGTTTGCAGGGCATCTCTATTTTTGTCATTCTGAGTAAAACGAAAAATCTAGCTTAAGTCAGCGCAGCCCCTCACCCCAACCCCTCTCCCGCTTGCGGGCGAGGGGCTAAAACGCAA
>JANMYB010000001.1:0-14131 GCA_031381645.1 Methylotenera sp. | reverse complement strand
TATCGCCGGCATTGGTAAGCCAGAGCGGTTTTTTGAGCATTTGCGTCATTTAGAGCTTAGCTTTGCCAGCATTGGTTTTGCTGATCATTATGCATATTCCGCGCAAGATTTAGCCAATATTGATTGCGATGCGATTATCATTACGGAAAAAGATGCCGTAAAATGTAAATTATTCGCGCGCAAAAATTGCTGGGTATTGCCAGTAGAAGTCAATATTGATGCGGGTTTGATGGCATCTGTTTTAAGCAAATTAGCAAAAAAGTAAGGAATTATAATGGATTCAAAACTACTTCAAATTTTGGTCTGCCCAGTCACCAAAGGGCCGCTCATCTACGATAAAAAAGCCAACGAGTTGATTTCAAAATCGGCGCGGCTGGCGTATCCAATTCGCGATGGCATTCCTGTGATGTTAGAAGATGAAGCGCGTAAATTAGAAGAAAAAGAATATTTGGCAGATTGATAATGCGACAGATAATTCAAAATCTCGTGATACAGAGCAAGACGCACGGAGCGCAGAAGCCGAGACAGTATGTTGTATTACGGCGAGGTTGCGAGCACCGCGCAACGCCGCAATGTGCACGAGAGATGAATTATGTTTAAAGTAGTGATACCTGCACGCTACGCCAGTACGCGGCTACAAGGTAAGCCGTTATTGGATATTGCTGGCAAGCCAATGGTGGTGAGGGTTGCAGAGCAGGCTATAAAAAGCGGTGCGAGCGAGATTGTGATTGCGACCGACTTTGAAAAAATCATGCAAGCGGCACAAGAACACAATATTAAAGCCGTGATGACGCGTGTTGATCATGCTTCTGGCACGGATAGAATCGCCGAAGTTGCGCAAATACTCAACTGGAATGACGATGAAGTTGTGGTGAACGTGCAAGGTGACGAGCCGTTAATTGACCCCATATTAATTCAAGAAGTTGCGCAGCATTTGGCCAATAGCAAAGATGCGGTGATGGCGACCGCTTGCCACGCCATCCACGATGAAGCCTCTTTTTTAAATCCGAACATCGTCAAAGTGGTGATAGATGCTAACGGCAACGCGCTGTATTTCAGCCGCGCGCCGATTCCGTATCCGCGTGACGAAGTTTACAAAGCCAATATTCAAGCTTATCGCCACATTGGTATTTATGCTTACAGAGTTGGTTTTCTTAAACAATATGCCAATCTTGCGGTGACTGAACTGGAAAAAATTGAGAGTTTAGAGCAATTGCGCGTGCTACATCATGGCTACAAAATTGGTGTGACGATTACGCAAAATGCGCCTGCAAGTGGTGTGGATACACAAGAAGATTTAGATTACGTTAGAAGTGTTTTTAAAGTAATTTAAATGTGCTCTGCAAGCTAATATCCATGCGGGTTGCAGAGCATCACTATTTTTGTCATTCCGTGCTTGACACGGAATCCAGTGACGTTTAAACCTTGTCGGGGGTAGCCCGACGCCTAATCACTTTCTTTTGTTTGTGCAAAAGAAAGTAATCAAAGAAAATCACACCCCGCTGCCGCTTCATCCTTCGGTCTTAGCGCCGCATCTGGGCTGCTGCGGAACTCGCCTTCTAGAATCATTCAGGCTCAAACAGTCCTCGCCGCTTTCCATCTGCCGCTCAAGCCGAAGGCGCGGCAAAGGGGATTCAAAGTCAAAACCATTCGGTGCACCGCAAGCAGGTGCGCCCTACGCTGGCTGAAACGGTTTGTTATGCATTTTCTAGCTCTAAACTCATTCGATAAATTTTTAGCTGAACATCAGGGTTGGTTTCTGTCGCATATCGCAAACTATCATCAATCTCTCCAGCCACAATGACACCTCTAATCTCTCTATTCGGGAATTCCCTTTTTGCAAGCCCTAGATACATAGAAATTTGACCAAAGACCCGATAGTCAGCGCGGCCAGATTTAAGCTCAACGATCAGCAGCCCTCTATTTTCAGTATGCTCTAGAAGCACATCGATCTTTTTCCCAGATATAAGGTATTCAACACCAAGATTAGCTTCGCCATATATTCGATAACCAGGAAAAAGATCTGATATCTGAGCACACAAAGTTGTTTGAAGATCCTTCTCATATGAAAAATTTATGGTTGTAGCTGGAGATTCAATAGGAATTGGCTCTTCTATTTCTTGAGCTGCATCTCCAGCCCGGTGATTTACAAAAAATTCGGAATAACGAGCAATTGCCGCCCTAAACCTACCATGCTGCTGATATCCGAACTCTGCGAAGCGACCAGCCTGACTATAGGCATGTGCAATCTGACTAAGAGTGGCTTGATCAGTAATGTTGTATATGTCTATATCGACCCCAGTTTCACGTGAGTAGTGCTGCGAAATTTGAGGAATGGCAGTCGGATAACTTGTAGCGGCACCAACAGCCGCATATCCACGTATTATCAACCATGTTCTGAATGATTCTTCCATTCTAGGGCCTAACTCGAATAAATGTGCTCAGACCACAACTAAACCGCACTCTCACCCGTCTCGCCCGTTCTAATGCGTACCACTTGCTCCACCGCGCTCACAAAAATCTTACCATCGCCAATTTTGCCGGTGTGTGCAGATTTGATAATGGCTTCCATAGCGGCTTCTACCATTTCATCGGTCACGACCAACTCAATTTTAATTTTTGGTAAAAAATCAACCACATATTCTGCGCCGCGATAAAGTTCTGTATGGCCTTTTTGACGGCCAAAGCCTTTCACTTCGGTTACTGTGAGGCCGTTCACGCCTATTTCAGATAAAGCCTCACGCACTTCGTCTAACTTAAATGGTTTAATTACCGCTTCAATTTTTTTCATGCTAGCTCCCAAATACTTTAGTTAAATTTTAACTTACATGTTATCGGATAACGCCTATCTTTACCAAATCCTCTTTGCGTAATTCTAACCCCAACTGGCGCTTGGCGGCGTTTATATTCGTTGTGGTCAATCAAATTTGTCACGCGGTTCACGTCTTTTTCACTAAAGCCTTTTGCAGTAATCGCTTGGCGGCTCATATCTTCTTCCACATACGCTTGCATAATCGCGTCTAAAATTTCATACGCGGGCAAGCTATCTTGGTCGGTCTGGTTAGCGCGCAACTCGGCGCTTGGCGCACGGGTGATAATGCGCTCAGGGATAATTTTTGAAAGCGAATTTCGATATTGTGCAAGTTTATAAACTAAAGTTTTTGGCACATCCTTTAGCAAAGAAAAACCGCCTGCCATGTCACCATACAGCGTGCTGTAGCCCACTGCCATTTCAGATTTGTTGCCAGTGGTGAGCACAATACTGCCAAATTTATTCGACAACGCCATCAACAACATGCCGCGAATGCGCGCTTGCAGGTTTTCTTCGGCGGTGTTGAAAGGTAAATCGCCGAACTCGGGCGCGAGTGTTTTGCGAAAAAGCTCAAACAAATCTTTAATGGGGATTTGGCTGTATTTTACGCCGACCAAATTTGCCATTTCTACGGCATCATCCACGCTCATGCTGGCAGTAAATTCGGATGACATCAGCACCACTTTTACACGTTCACTGCCGAGTGCATCGACGGCGATTGCTAAAGTAAGCGCGGAATCGATGCCGCCCGAAAGCCCTAGAACGACAGAAGGAAAACCATTTTTATTGACGTAATCGGCCAAGCCTAATTTAAGCGCGTTGTAAACAGCCGCTTCTAAACTTAATTTTGGCGAAATAAAGGCTCCAGAAGGCGCATGGATATTGGTCTGCACGGTATTAATTTCTACCACGCCTAACTCTTCTTCAAACGAAGGCAATTGCTGTGTGACTTTGCCAGTTTTATCCAGCACAAAGGACGCGCCATCAAACACCAACTCGTCTTGTCCGCCGACCATATTCACGTAAATAATGGGTAAACCCGTTTCTTTGGCGCGCTGGGCGATGACTTCATAGCGCGTTTCCAGCTTATCCATGTGATAGGGCGAGGCGTTGAGCGCCAGTAAAAACTCTGCACCTGCTTGCTTGGCGCGGAGCGCAGGGAAAGTCTCCCAGCCATCGGCGCAAATCATCACACCAAACTTTGTACCTTGGTGAGTAAAAACCAGCGGCGCATTTCCCGCTTCAAAATAGCGTTCTTCATCGAACACGCTGTAATTGGGCAAACATTGTTTGTGATAAGTCGCGACGATTTTGCCATTTTCGATGATGGAAGCCGCGTTATACAGTTTTTTATTGGTTAAATGCGGGTGACCAATTAACAAAGTAATGCCAGAAATACGCTCTGCAAGCCTTGCCAGTGCTTGTTCACAGGCATGGTTAAAATCATCACGAAATAGCAAGTCTTCGGGAGGGTAACCGCACAGCGCGAGTTCTGGCGTGATAATGAGACTAGCGCCAGCAGCTTTTGCACGATTGGCGAAATCTAAAATTTTGACGGCGTTACCTTGAATATCGCCAACGGTACAGTTAATTTGAGCAATGGCAATTTTAATTGCCATTAATACTTGCCGCCCGCGTCTTTGATCAATTTCACAATTTCAGGGTTACCTTTTTTAAGTGCATATACATAGGCAGTGAGGCCATATTTGTCACGCGCTTTTACATTTACTTTGTTTGCAAGCAACAGTTTCACCATGTCTTCTGAGTTAGTATCTACCGCCAATTGCAACAGTGGCGTGCCTTCCGAGTCTTCATGGTCAACATCTGCGCCTTTTGCAAGCAAGACTTTGGCGGCTTCAACCTGTGCTTTTTTCACTGCCCAAGTTAGCGCTGTCCAACGCGATTGATCTTGCTCGTCTACTTTAGCACCACGACTCAACATGTAAGCGATTGCGGACGCATTGCCTTCGCGTGCAGCGTACATCAGGGCGGTTGCGCCTAGCCTATCGTGCGCGTTTGCTTGCGCACCTTGTGCCATCAGCGAGGTAATCGTTGGCACATCACCGCTTTTGGCGGCGTACATCAGTGCAGTTTTGCCATCATCGGCTTTGGCGTTGGCGTCCACGCCGTGCTTAATCATCAAATCGACAATCTCAGAATAACCAGAAGTCGATGCCATGCCAAATGCACTCCAGCCGCTGGCATCGCGAATTTTCGGGTCTGCGCCTTTTTCTAATAACACTTTTACGGTGGCAACGTGATTTTTTCTGGCTGCAAACATCAGTGCAGTCCAGCCGCCTTTGTCTTTTGCGTTCACTTCCGCGCCTTTTGCAATCAACGCTGCGGCTACATCGGCTTTGTCTTTGCGCGCTGCGTACATGAGTGCGGTAATGTCGTCGGCATCTTTGGTGTTTGCGTTGACGCCGCTTTCCAGCATAGCCTTCACTGTCGCCAAATCGCCCTTGGAGGCCGCGGTGAGCAAGTAGGCAATGTCTTCAGCAAAGCTTAATGCACTTAGCAGAGAAAAACATAGAAACACAATCAATTTTTTCAAGTTAGCTACTTTCTATTTTATTGCTTTAATTTGCATTGCTTTAAGCTTTATAGCTTGTAACACGGCTTCACCTAAACCTGCGGGCGATGTTGCCACCACGCAACCCGCATTTTCCAGCGCTTTAATTTTATCTTCGGCACGACCACTGCCGCCCGAAATAATCGCACCGGCGTGCCCCATGCGTTTGCCTTTTGGCGCAGTTAAGCCTGCAATATAAGCGGCGACTGGTTTGTGGACGTGATGCTTAATAAAATCCGCTGCAGCTTCTTCATCGTTACCGCCGATTTCACCCACCATAATGATGGCCTCAGTTTCAGGGTCAGCCTCAAATAAAGTTAAACATTCAATAAAATTCAAGCCTTTAATCGGGTCGCCGCCAATTCCAACACAAGTGGTTTGACCAAGTCCGAGCGCAGTAGTTTGGTGCACGGCTTCGTAAGTGAGTGTGCCAGAGCGCGACACCACGCCAACTTTGCCGCGCAAATGAATGCTGCCCGGCATAATGCCAATTTTGCATTCATCTGGCGTGATAATGCCAGGGCAATTCGGGCCGATTAATTTTGCGCCATTGGTCTTAATTGCTGCCTTGATATTAAGCATATCTAAAACGGGAATGCCTTCGGTAATGCAGACAATTAATTCAATGCCAGCATCTGCTGCTTCTAAAATAGAGTCTGCTGCAAAAGGTGGTGGAACATAAATCACACTGGCATTGGCTAGTGTTTCGCGCACGGCATCGCGCATGGTGTTGAACACTGGCAAGTTTAAATGTAGCTGGCCACCTTTGCCTGGCGTCACACCACCGACCATTTTCGTGCCGTAAGCCAGCGCTTGCTCGCTGTGAAATGTGCCTTGTTTGCCAGTAAAACCTTGGCATAAAACGCGCGTATTTTTATTGACTAAAATCGACATTATTTCACCGCTTTCACAGCTTGTTGTGCTGCATCGGTTAAGTTTTCTGCCGAGATAATATTTAAGCCACTTTCACGTAACATTTGCTTACCCAATTCAACGTTTGTACCCTCCAAACGGACGACAACGGGGATGGTCAAACCCATCTCTTTCACTGCGGTGATAATGCCTTCTGCGATAATGTCGCAACGCATAATGCCGCCAAAAATGTTCACCAAAATCGCGCATACATTTTTGTCTTCTAAAATGATTTTGAAAGCTTTGGTCACCATTTCTGCAGATGCGCCGCCGCCGACATCGAGGAAGTTAGCGGGTGTGCCTCCATGCAGTTTGATGATGTCCATGGTCGCCATGGCAAGTCCAGCGCCATTGACCATGCAGCCGATGTTGCCGTTGAGGGCAATGTAGTTTAAGCCCGCCTCGTGCGCAGTCGCTTCTTTCACATCTTCTTGGCTCCAATCACGCTTTTCGGCGAGTGATTTTTGGCGATAAAGCGCGTTGTCATCTACGCTCATTTTGCAATCTAACGCGACCAGTTTGCCGTCAGTCGTCACGATTAAAGGATTGATTTCTAGCAAGCTCAAATCGTTTTCTTTGAACAATTTGTACAAGCCTTTGAGCAGTTTGGTAAATTCGGCCACTTGCTCAATGTTTAATTGAAACGCTAAATTGCGCACCTGAAAATCCACCAAACCGTTCAGCGGATCACACACTTCCTGCAAAATTTGCTCTGGGTGTTTGGCAGCAATTTCTTCAATATCCATGCCGCCTGCGGATGAGGCAACCACTACAATTCTTTCTAATGTTCTATCAACAAGCATTGATAAATACAACTCGCGCGCAATCGGCAGCGTTTCTTCCACTAATACTTGGCTCACCATTTGGCCATCAGGCGCGTTTTGGTAAGTCGCCAAGTTTTTGCCTAGTAAGGTTTTTGCAGTTGTTTCAACTTCCGCCAGCGATTTTACCAACTTTACGCCGCCCGCTTTTCCGCGCCCGCCTGCGTGAATTTGCGCTTTCACCACAAACGCATTTGAATTGATGTTTTTGGCTATTTCAACTGCAGAGGCAGCGTCGCCAGCAACCTCGCCAATAGGGGTTGCTAGAGCATATTGTTTTAATAAATTTTTGGCTTGATATTCGTGTAGATTCATTTTAAAGTGTGGTTTGAGTTATAGTTTTTAGTGATAAGTAATATTTTCGCGCAAAAGCACAATTGACGCTAGCAAAACCAACAATAAAGGGCACATTATGACAGCCGCATCACAAACATTACGTGACATAACTGGTATGGGCTACAGTCACGCAGGGCTAAAAGACTCTGCCTTAATTATGGTGGATTGCCAAAACACCTATCGCCAAGGTTTAATGAAACTAGCCAATGTGGAACCTGCCGTGAAAGAGGCGCAAAAACTGTTGCAAATGGCGCGTGATTTAAACATACCGATTATTCATATTCAGCACGATGCTGGTCTGGGTACGCCATATGACGTGACTGTAGAAATTGGTCAGATTTCTCCCGAAGTCGCGCCAAAAAACGGCGAGAGCTTAATTACCAAGAATTACCCCAATTCATTTATCGCCACGCCGCTAGAGGCGCAATTAAAAGCGCTTGGCATTGAAAACGTAGTTATTGCGGGCTTTATGACCCACATGTGCATTAATTCTACCGCGCGCGGCGCGTTTAATTTGGGCTTTAAACCTACAGTCGTCGCGAGCGCTTGCGCGACTAGAAGTTTAATTGGAGCAAACGGCAAAACGGTAGATGCGCAAACCATGCATGATGCAGCATTGGCAGCTATTCGCGATTTATTTGCGGTAGTGGTGGATGATGTAGCAGGATTGAAGGTTTGAGTGTTAGGCGCTTTAATGTGGAAAACCGTTATTCTGATATGGCGGTTTTTAATGGTGTGGCGTACTTGGCGGGCCAAGTGGCGAACGATTTAAGCCAAGATATTCAAGGCCAAATGCGTGAAATTTTAAGCATGATTGACTCGCTACTTACTCAAGCCAGCTCAGATAAGTCGCGTATCTTAATGGCGCATATTTACTTGGCAGATTTAGCCGATTACTCTGACATGAATGTGGTGTGGGATGCATGGGTAAGTGATATTAATGGCCATGCACCGCCGCGGGCAACTGTACAAGCCTTGTTGGCAAACCCACTATACAAGGTTGAAGTGGTAGTTACAGCTGCGCAAAAATAGCTCAATCAATCATCTTTAAGCTATAAATCCTGCTCCCAAGCATTGCCGTACACTTTGCCGTTGCGCGAAAGAATAAACATTTGGTACATGCTGGTGGCCCACATAAAGGTAGAAGCCAAGCTGTAACCTACGCCGCCTATGATAGTGAAGTAAGCAAAATCAGGTGCGAGCTTGGTTAGCCACCAAGACAATATATCAATAATTAGAAATGCAAATGGAAATGCAATCGCCAACACTTTCCATTTTTTTGGTACGCCCACTGCAAAACTAAAAATAAAACCAATAAAAAAGAAGATAAAGCTGATGCCAAACAAGTGAATATGCGACACGCGGGTAAGGTTTTGAATGCTTTCGCCTTCGCCAGTGGCCGCTACTTTTTGTACTTCTTCAAAATTAGTAAAGTTAGGAATGTTAGGCACGACAGAGTGGCAAGATACGCAATTTTTGGCGAATACGTCTTTAAAATGCGCATCCCAATCTGCTTTTGGTGCACCTTTTCGCACCCATTGAATAATATCTGCGCGCGTTTCATCGGGCGCCATGGCTTTCATCGAGCCGTTTAGCATGCTTTCCAGCTTGCTATGTGTTCTGTCTCCATAATAGCTATACACAATATCGTTTTTAGATAAACCCACTTTGCCATCTGCCATGCCGTGGGTGAGCATAATTTGCAAACCGGCCATTAGCAAACCCACGCCAACCACTAATAAATACCCTGCAAACAATGCCTTCACTGGCAATGGTAAATTAGGTAAATTAAACCAGCTTAAGCCAGATGTTGTATGACTTGTTGTGGATAATTTTTTATCAGCTAGATTAGCAGCAGTTTTGCTGGGTGTTTTTGCGGTGGGTTTGGCTGACGCTTTTGTTTCTGGCTTCATGGTTAACTTTCAATACGGAATGTAAAAATCATAGCATTCAAAGATAAAATAACAAAGTGAGCATTTGATTAGTTTGATATAAAAATTGCTGAGTGATAGCCTATCAGATGCCAGTGCTATAATTAAGTTTTAGTCTATGTTAAGTAAATTTTTATGCGCTTAGTCATTCAAGGTCGTGCCGTTGGCATGGCACACCTCACTCATATTCACCGCATGATTGGTGGTAGCGCGCAGTTTATGCAAATTGCCGAGCAAGCCTATTATTTACCCACCCAGCTTACTAATGTGGATACAGTTAAAAGCTTTTGCGCAGAGCAACAAATTGATTGCGCGCTAGTGCCTGACAGTCAGCGTTTAAATCACTTTGGGCTCGCTGTGATGGACATGGATTCGACGTTGATTAATATTGAGTGCATCGACGAAATTGCCGATATGATGAACATTAAGCCACAAGTTTCCGCGATTACCGAGCGCTCTATGCGCGGCGAATTGGATTTTTCGAGTAGTATTAAAGAGCGCGTAGCTTTGCTAAAAGGCTTGCCAGAAACTGCGCTACAAAAAGTCATCGACGAGCGCCTGCAAGCAAACCCTGGTGCGCAAGAATGGATTGCCGCATGCAAAGCCAATAGCATCAAAACCATGGTAGTTTCTGGCGGATTTACGCTGTTTGCGAACCATGTAAAATCCATGCTGGCACTAGATTACGCAGTTGCCAACACGTTTGAAATTATCGATGGAAAACTTACTGGTGATATTTTGGGCGACATTGTAGATGCCGAACGCAAAGCGCAAGAACTAGTGAAATTGCGCGATGAACTAGGGTTAAAAGCTGACCAAACCATTGCCATTGGCGATGGCGCTAACGATTTAAAAATGATGCAAGTTGCCGAGGTTGGTATCGCCTATCACGCTAAACCTATCGTACAACAACAGGCCAGTTATGCACTCAATTTTAGCGGCTTAGATGGCGTAATCAATTTATTTACAGCTTAGTAAGCTGTAAATGTGAATATGGCAAAAGATAGTTACTTAGAAAAGCGCCAGCTCAGAGTTGGCCAATTGTATGGCTTGTTAGACATGTACGCACAGGGTAATGATAATGCAATACGTTATATTGAACAAAATCTTGGTAGTCCAATAAATTGTGTATTGTCTTTATCACATGATGCGAGTGCTAGAGCAATTCTGGCTTGGTTTGAGAAAAATAACCTGAATGCTTTGAGGCAATGGTCTTTTGTGTCAGGGAAGCTAATGCAGTTGTACCATCAAATGAAAACTGCAGAAGGGAAAGCTTTAAAAATAAATGCTGGTGTTTACAGTTCGGAGCTTCTGCAACCTCTATTATCAAATAACAATGAATTGGTTGATTGGTTTACCCATTACGACGAAATCTATGACATGAAGTGTGTTGAAAAAATAAGTACTCAAGATTTTATGGCTTATCAAGCAGTCGTTGCACTAAAAGGGGATTGGCCTAGATTGATAGAGCGTTGTAATAAAGTCATAGCTAAACCACCCCCAAGCTTGGGGCGGTATAATGAATATCATCATTTTTGGCTGGCACTAGCACAAGGCGACGAACCGAGAATGGAGCAAGTATTGCACCATTTGGCTAACCCAAAAGTGCTTAGAACGCGTACCCGCGAAGAAAACCCGATTTCTGAGGACTTGATTTTTACTCGCATTATTATATGCATGAAGATTGCTTGGCGACATGGTTTTGAGATTAAAGTAGATAGTCCCTATGTGCCGATGGAATGGATGCCAAATGAACCATTGGAACAATATGATAATCATTATTCGTTTTTGAAAGTGCCAGCCAGTGAAATTATCAGCAGGCCTACTCCACAGCCAGTATATAGTAGTGCATCAGCACAAATTGCTACACGAGATAGGGCTGTAAATAAATCATCAGGTCTTAGGTTTTGGATATATTTTTGTTCGATGGTTTGCTTTTTGGCACTTATACTTCTAACGCGTAATAAGTAGTGATAAAAGTCAATTCGGCCTCACTAAAACCCGCCATGCGTCTTGCTTCCAGGTTAAATGGCGGCTTGAGTTTAGGTGCGCTGTATTCAATAC
The DNA here is from genome assembly GCA_031381645.1 of Methylotenera sp. Classification (GTDB taxonomy): domain Bacteria; phylum Pseudomonadota; class Gammaproteobacteria; order Burkholderiales; family Methylophilaceae; genus Methylotenera_A. Next base: position 2,683 of record JANMYB010000001.1, on the reverse strand, counting down.
ACAAGCTTTTAAAAGTCGCAATCGGTTCTAAATTTCTTTCGGTGCAAAGCCAGTTATACCAAGCATTGCCAATCGCCACATGGCCAATTTCATCGTGTAGAATAATGTCCAAAATTTCGGCCATTTTAAAATCGCCAACCTGCGCAAATTTGTTGCGTGTCGATGGCGTTGCATCCAAGCCGCGCGCTTCCATGGTACGCGGCACCAGCGCCATGCGTGCTAGCACGTCATTTTTGGTTCTATCCACCATTTCCCACAAGCTGTTATGGCCAGAAAAATCCCCATATTCATAGCCTAAAGTTTGCAAATGCGTGTTTAACAGTGAAAAGTGATACGCTTCTTCGCTCGCGACTTTCAGCCAATCTGTGTAGTAATTTTCGGGCATATTATCAAAACGCCAAATCGCATCCAGCGCCAAATTAATGGCGTTGAATTCGATGTGGGCGAGGGCGTGGATGAGCGCGGCGCGACCTTCAACTGTGCGCATGGAGCGCTTTGGTAATTGCAAAGGCGCGACTAATTCTGGTGCAATTGGTCTGCCAGGAATTTTTTTATGAGTGGTCTGAAAGGCGCATGGATACTGGCCTGCAGCGATGCTGAAATCAACATCTTTTAGCGCTAAAACGCATTTTGCTTTTTTCTCAGCATCACTTTCGCACAGCCAAGTTAAGGCTAATTGCCGCAGCTCACCCACTTAATTGCTCGCTATTTAAGTGGAATAAAGTCCAACTCACCCGCTTTCATGTCGGGCACCATGATATACGTTTCATCTTTCGTTATTGCAATATCTGCCGCCGATTGGTAGCCACCTTTTAGCATGACCACATCGCCTTTGGTGCTCACGCCAAACACTTTACCATTTTTCCAATCACTCACAAACATGCTGCCGTTGCTGTGATGCACGATACCATCACCGCCTCCAAAACCTTCTGCTAGGTTTGTTAAGGCACGTGTTTTTTGGTTGTAACTATACAAAATGCCAGAGGTAAAGTCGACATAAAGCAATACATTACCAGTATCATCTGCCAGCAAGCCGTTGGGCGCCATCACGCGCGCGTCTTGCTTGCCGTCGATAAGTAAAGTGACTTTTCCAGCGGTGTCGAGCTTGTAAATCGCGCCGCCTTTACCGCTACCCATAATGTCTCCGCTGTCAGAAACGTATAAATTGCCTTGCGGATCGGCTTCTAAATCGTTCAAAAATTGTGGCTTGACAGGGAAGGCACTAGCAGCCGCAAAAACACTGGCTGAGCCGTCGGGTGAGATTTTGCTGATTTTATCTTTATCGGCCACATATAAATTGATGCCGATAACCGCTAAACCTTTCGGGTCGTTAAAGCCGTTAGCGAAAACACTGCGTTTGCCTGATTTGTCTATCATGGTAATTTGACCATCACCATCTTTGCCAAACTCACCAATTTCTGAGATGAAAATACGCCCGTCTTTGGCTTGCACGACTGATTCTGGTGTTTTTAAGCCCGTGATTTTTTGAAGTGGCGTATTCACATTTTTTGTGCTTTCTGGTTGGTTAGCGCAGCCGCTTGCAAGCACAGTTGCAATGACAAATATTAATTTTTTCATCTAGTTTAAATCCTTTTAGTAGTAAATTTTCGACACGGGCATATCATCTAAAGCATTGCAAATGAGTTTGGGGTTTTCTATTTTGGCTTTATCCAAGGTATCTAAAAACGCTTTGTCGGTTTCCAGTTTTTTAATCACTTTTTCCATGGCTTTTACATAAGCTTTTTCCATGTAGTAATCAGGTTTTACGCCAATATCACCATTTTGCGTCACTTGTTTTTTAATGGTGGTGATAGCGCTTTGAGAGCTTAAATCAGTGGTATTAACGTATGCGCGTGCAATGATCTCACCATGAAATACGCGTAACTGCGCGTTGTAAAACATGTGCGGCTCTATCAGTAGCACTACATTGGCAGCTGAGTTGCAATCACCCACATTGGCAAATCGTTTTTTTAGCGTCTTTAGTGCGGCTTTTTCCGCCAAAGGACCTTTCATGTGCCACACGTCCAAATAAGGATGTAGCAATCGCACTGGGTGCTCGTAATGCACTTTTGCGATGTGCATGGCAATATTGCCAGGCAGTTTTGCGGGTACAGTTTCGGCAAGCGCGTTGACACTAATCAATAAGCTAAGTGATAAACAAGCAATAAATTTGAGCATCATGGTTTCCTAATGTTGGTTTTTGTAGCTAATGCGATAAATAGTGTCTGCGCGGTCGTCAGACACATATAGCGCGCCATCTGAGCCAGCAATCACGTCCACTGGTCTGCCCCAAGCTTCATTACTTTTAAGCCAGCCAGTAGCAAAGTCTATAACTTCTACTGGCTTATCACCATTAAATTTTACACGTACTAATTGGTAGCCGCTTAATTGCTGCCTGTTCCACGAGCCATGCAGCGCAACAATGGCATCATTTTTGTATTCAGCTGGAAAATACGTTTTATCCAAGAAAGTCACACCAATTGGTGTGGAGTGCGATGTAAAAGTAATTGCAGGTGGCGTAGCATTTTTGCAAAAATTATCGCTGCCAACAAAATTTGGATCTTCGAACATCATTTTTGAATTAGCAGGATTACCCCAGCAATGTGGCCAACCATAGTTTTTGCCAGCCTCAATTTTATTAAAATGTTCGGGTGGCAATTCATCGTTTACTTTGCCGCCTTTT
>JANMYB010000078.1:0-19640 GCA_031381645.1 Methylotenera sp. | reverse complement strand
CCAGTGAGTTTGCGCAAGGCTTGTGACATTAAACGCGCCTGCAAACCCATGTGCGAGTCGCCCATTTCGCCTTCAATTTCGGCGCGCGGTGTGAGTGCCGCTACTGAGTCGACAACAACAATATCCACAGAGCCGCTACGTACCAGCATATCGACAATTTCCAACGCTTGCTCACCTGTATCTGGCTGAGAAATCAAGAGTTCTGGCACGTTTACGCCTAACTTAGCAGCATATTGCGGATCTAGCGCGTGTTCCGCATCAATAAACGCAGCCACGCCGCCCACTTTTTGCATTTCTGCAATCACAGAAAGCGTTAAAGTTGTTTTGCCAGATGATTCAGGACCGTAAATCTCAATCACGCGGCCGCGCGGTAAACCGCCTATGCCCAGCGCGATATCTAGACCTAGGGAGCCAGTCGATACTGATTGAATATCTTCACCAATATCACTATCGCCCATGCGCATGATAGAGCCTTTGCCAAATTGCTTTTCAATTTGCGCGAGAGCGGCGGCGAGTGCTTTGCTTTTGTTGTCATCCATGGGTTTTTGCCTTTGTTTGCGATTTTAATTTAACACGCAATTATTCCATAATTTACGCTTTAAAGTAAGCGAAACTGGCCTTGTTGCGCAGGTATTTATAAGTTAAAAACTGAACTGGCGTTTCAATTATTGTGTCAACGATTATGCAGTTAATGCGTTTTTTGGCTAGGGAGCGTAGTTTTGTTTGAGGAGAAGATGATGAAGTTAATTCATTCTGTAATTTTGGCGTTAGCAATAGGTCTTGCAACGGTTTCAACTGCACAAGCGCGCGATTCATTTAGTTTGGGCATTAACGTGGGTGGCTATGGTTATGCGCCACCGCCAGTGGTGTATTACCCAGCGCCAGTTTATTATAGCGAGCCTGTGTATTATAGCGAACCTAGGTATTACAGTGCGCCAGTGACTTACTATCGCCCAGCACCAGCCTATTACGGCTATGCGCCTACGACAGTATCGTTTGGTTACACCAATTACTACGGTGGCCATTACTATCGCGGACATCATGGTGGTCATCACGGCTGGGATCGTGGACATCGTGGTGGAGACCGTCACGACGGTGGTCACCGTCGCGGTCACGATTAGTTAGCCTCACAAAGTTGTAAGTTTTAAACGTTCGATAAGTCCCGCCATCATTGCGATGGCGGCTTGTTGGCGTACTTCTTGGCGATTGCCAAAAAAGCGTTTTGTGGTTGTGCTTAGCGGCAACTTATCGCCCACCCAGGCAAAACAAACGGTGCCAACGGGCTTTTCTTTACTGCCGCCATCTGGGCCAGCGATTCCTGTAATACTGCCCGCCACTTGTGCGTGACTATGTTTTAAAGCGCCATGCGCCATTACAGTGGCTATTTGTTCGCTCACCGCGCTATATTTTTCTAAGGTTTCGGCACGCACACCTAGCATTTTAATTTTTGCTGCGTTGCTATAAGTCACAAATCCGCAATCAAACCAAGCTGAGCTGCCAGCCACGCTAGTAACTGCTTGCGCCACCATGCCGCCCGTGCACGACTCTGCTAACGCCAATGTTAAATTACGTTCTTTTAACACTTCGCCCAGCTCAATTGACAATGTGGCGAGATCCACCATCAGAAATCCAATATAAATAGAGGTAAGAAATTAGCATTAAGCTGACCATGGCGTAAATGGCAGCGAGCAAATCATCGAACATCACGCCGAAACCATTTTTGAGTTTTGCATCAAATTGGCGAATCGGAAACGGTTTCCAAATATCAAACAAACGAAATAGCAAAAATGCAAGTAAACAAGATGTCCAATGTAGCGAGGCGATAGTAAGTATTAACATCATCGCCACGGTTTCGTCCCACACAATCGCGCTGTGGTCGCTTATGCCCAAATCTTTACCCGTTTTCTCGCAAAAATAAATCCCGATTAAAAACAGGGCGGCGATAATGATCAGTTGCGTGCTAAATGAATAATCAAAAATTAACCAAAACAGTGGAAAGCCCACCAGCGTGCCAAATGTGCCTGGCGCTTTTGGCGCCAAGCCGCTACCAAAACCCAGCGCGAAAAAGTGCGCAGGGTGGCTAAGTAAAAATCTAATATCAGGGTTAGCCAAAATGATCAAAACCTTGTTTTAAAAGCGTTAACTTTTTATTTTTATAGCATGCCTGCAGCCCAATATCCATGAGGGTGCTGGCGATGATATTTAAAGGTAAATTTAGTTGTTTGCTTATTAGATTAATCGCTGCTCGTTTGCTGGGCGGGGCGGTAAAGCATAACTCGTAATCATCACCGCCAGCCAAAATATAGACTTGAAATTGTGGATTATCTAAATTGCTTTTGAGCAAATCAATACATGGAATTTCCTCTAAATCAATCGTTGCACCGCAGCTTGAGGCTTTTAAAATATGCCCTAAGTCTGCCAATAGGCCATCGGAAACATCAATGCAGCTGGTCGCGATTCCACGTAATCTTAAGCCTAAATTCACTCTAGGGGAAGGTCTGCATAGTGCATGGGTACTGGCCTGCAGAACATCATTTTCAAGTTTAATTTTGCCCTGTAAATGTGCTAAACCCAATGCTGCACTACCTAATGTGCCACTTACCCAAACATCGTCGCCAGCTTGCGCACCACTGCGTTTAAGTGCTTTTCCAATGGGCACTTCGCCCATGATGGTCACGCTGATATTCAGTGAGCCTTTTGTGGTGTCGCCGCCAATTAAATCGATTTCAAATGTATCTGCGCAGGCAAAAAAACCACGTGAAAATTCGCTCAACCAAGCTTCATTGACTTCTGGTAATGCAATCGCCAGCGTCGCCCATTTGGACTGCGCGCCCATTGCCGCCATGTCAGAAACATTGACTGCAAGCGCTTTCCAGCCAATATCAAAAGGTGAGGCATCAGCAAAAAAGTGAGTGCCCGCTACCAACATATCGGTAGAAATAACTAGCTGGTTGCCTTCTGCAACGCGCACTAGTGCGGCGTCATCACCCACGCCTAAATCTGCCCGTGGGGCAGAGCGAGCGAAATATTGTTGAATTAAATTAAATTCGTTGCACATGCATTATTGTAACGGTTTAGGCTTGAATTGGCGGTATATGAAAATAATCATTAGACCAATAAGAATGCCTGCGATATCCGCCAGCCAGTCATAAAAGTCGCCGGTGCGAGTGGTCGTGAGTGTAGCTTGCAATACTTCTATGATTGCACCAAATATAGCCAAGCCTAAGATAACAGCCCATATTTTTTGCTTAAAGGCCAGACAACCAGAGACTGTTAAGATGAAAAAAATCAAGGCGTGCTGTATTTTATCCAGGTATTTTAAGCCGTCTTTTTTTGGGGTAAGCTCAACGAGCATTATCACGCTAACAATAGCGACTAAGGTCCAAAAAACGTAAGGCATTAGGCGAAGCGCTTGTTGGTAGAACTGTTTCATGTAGGTTAAATCTTTTCATTTTGATATTTAATAACTTAAGCGGGCTTGATGGCTGGTTTTATTGAAGAGCTTGGTCGGAATGCTTTAACAATGGTTTCGTTCGTCTCAATAAATGGCGCGCCGATTAGATCTAAACAATAAGGAACGGCGGCAAAAACACCATGCACCACTTGCTTGCCAGCCTCATCTTTTAAGCCTTCTAAAGTTTCTTTAATGGCTTTTGGCTGGCCGGGTAAATTGATAATTAAGCATTGTTTGCGTATTACCGCAACTTGGCGCGACAGAATGGCGGTAGGTACAAAATTAAGGCTAATTTGGCGCATTTGCTCGCCAAAACCAGGCATTTCTTTGTCTGCAATATTTAATGTGGCTTCTGGCGTTACATCGCGCAGGGCGGGGCCAGTGCCGCCTGTGGTGAGGATTAAGCTACAAGCTTGCACATCCACCAAATCAATCAATGTGCTTTCAATCAAAGCTTGTTCATCGGCGATTAACCACGTATCTAGCTCAAAAGGTGTAATGAGTGCGTTGTTTAACCATTCCTGCAAACTTGGGATGCCTTTATCCTCATAAACTCCCGTGCTGGCGCGGTCGCTAATAGAAACTAGGCCTATTTTTAGAGAATTAATTTTTTTCACCTTTTGAATTGTTTTGCTTTTTACCTGTCTAGTATGAAATGATATCATGACAAAATTAAGGGTTTGCTACTATGAAAAAATTACTGGGAATATTGTTGTTATTAATCGCTAGCGCGAATATTTATGCGGCAGAAAATCCTTATGAAAAGAACTACAAAGCACAAAATACGGGCAATTTAGTCTCACTGCAGGCCAGTCCAGATACTAAAATCTTGTTGAGCAAGCACAAAGATGAAGATAACATCAGCATGTTGGAAGATGGGTTCGATTTGATGGGTTCAAGCGGCTTTGATGCAGGTAATGTGTTGCCAGAGCTGGCGTTGCAGCACGCAAAAGCGATTAAGGCAGACACGGTGTTGGTGTATAAAAAATATGGTTCAGCCAAAACGCCAGTTTCAAAAATGCAATTGATTAAAGAAGCCGCCAAAAAAGGTGGTGGAGAGGTGGACGCCAAAGATATTGAAAGCGCTGAGGATGCGCCGCAGTACAAATATTATGCAAGCTATTGGGCGAAAACCCCCGCGCCTTTGTTGGGCGTGCATATTATTAAATTGGCGACCCGTGACGAAGAAACTGACAAAGTGATTGAAAAGAAGGGCTTAAAAGTGCTGGCGGTGATTAAAGACTCGCCAGCTGCCAAGGCTGGCTTGGTGCGCGGCGATACTCTTCACAAGTTGGCTGATATAGAATTAAATAAACCTGAAGAGCTTTCGCCTTTAGTGCGACAATTTCAAGGGCAAAATGTGGTGATTGACTATGAGCGCGAAGGTGTGATGAATGTAGCCAAAGCGCAAATTAATCAGCGCTAGGATTTCTTACAGTTATTCCTTAAAACTGGGTAGCCATGCGCTACCCTTTTTATTTTTTATAGGTTTTTAGAGTAAAATCCGAATATCTTCTCTGGTATTTGGTCATCACATGCTAATCGCACTATCCATTGTTTTTATATTGGCTTATGCCGCCATTGCATTTGAGCACCCCATCAATGTGAATAAATCAGCATCAGCTTTGGTCGGCGCTGGCTTATTGTGGACTATCTACGCGCTCAATATGGGCGATCATGCTTTGGTTGGGCATCAGCTTAATGAGACAGTTACCACTACAGCGCAGATTGTATTTTTCTTAATAGGTGCAATGACGATTGTAGAAGTGATTGATGCGCATAATGGCTTCGAGGTGATTACTTCACGCATCAAAACCACAAACCTTTCAAGTTTGATGTGGCTAATTGGGATTGTGACATTTTTTCTGAGTGCGATTTTAGATAATTTAACTACCACTATTGTCATGGTGTCGCTCATTAAGAAAATCTTAGATAAACAAGAAGACCGCCTATTGTTTGCCGCAATGATAGTGATTTCTGCTAATGCTGGTGGTGCTTGGTCTCCGATTGGTGATGTGACAACCACCATGTTGTGGATAGGCGGACAAATTACTGCATTAGCGATTGTTAAGTCGTTGTTTTTGGCCTCTGTGGTGAATTTGCTAGTACCGCTAAGTATTGTGGCATATCAACTGCGTGGTAAAAACATTGTTTCGCCAGAAGCCAAACTGCATGCTAATTTATCTAAATCTACTAATGGTGAAAGAAACTTAATTTTTTTGGTTGGGTTGGGTGTATTGATATTAGTGCCAGCGTTTAAAACAGTGACGCACCTGCCACCATTTATGGGCATTCTGTCTGGTTTAGGGTTGCTATGGTTACTAGGCGACATCATGCACAAAAATAAAGATGCAGCAGAAAAACAGCACTTAACCTTAACGAACGCGCTTATGCGTATTGATATGAGCTCTATCGTATTTTTTATTGGCATTTTATTAGCGGTGGCAACCCTAGAGCATAGCCACATATTGAACATGTTAGCGACTTGGCTAGACCAAAACGTCGGTCGCCAAGACTTGATTGTCACTTTGATGGGGCTTGCTAGCGCAGTGGTTGATAATGTGCCATTAGTGGCAGCTTCTATGGGCATGTATGATATTGCAAAATACCCTGCAGATAGCTTTTTGTGGGAGTTTATTGCGTATTGTGCTGGCACAGGCGGTTCTATTTTAATTATAGGCTCTGCCGCAGGTGTTGCTGCTATGGGCTTAGAGAAAATCCAATTTGGCTGGTATTTAAAGAAAATCAGCTGGCTAGCTTTAATTGGATATTTCTCAGGAATTGCTGTTTATATTCTGCAATACAACATGACGCACTAAAACTAAATGTAGCTTATTCCTCATCACTTGTTTCTGCAGGGTTTGCAGCTTCGCTTATTTCGCGAATAAGTTTAAATAATTCCCGACTACTTTTGGGTGGCTTTTGCGTAGCTTCTTCGCGCTGTGCATTGCGAATTAAGGTACGTAGCTGTTGAATATTGGCCTGCGGAAAGCTGACTAAGAATTCTTGCAGTGCATTTGGCTCGGCTATCAAGCGCGTGCGCCAGCGCTCTAGCACATGAAAACGCGCATTTTCCTCGTTGTTTTTGCCTTCCCATTTTTGTAGTTGCTCGACAATTGGTGCGCTGTCCACATCGCGCATTAATCTGCCCAAGTATTGCAATTGGCGCCGCACAGCGCCATTGGCTGTTAAGCGCTTAGCTTCCATCACCGCCTCGAATAAGTTTTCTGGCAAATCTAGCTTAATCAATCTATCTTTGGATAAGGCAATCAATTTTTTGCCAATATGCTGCGCAGCGTCCGCCTCGGCTTTTAGCTTGGTTTTGCTGATGGTGACATCTGCTTCAGGGTCAATCGAATAGTTTTTTTCAGTCACGGTATATATTGGTTTCTAGTGGCTTTGTTGTTAGCTACGGTATGATAGCAGTTTTAGTGTTTTCGCTTAAGCGTAATCAATTTGAAGTGAATGGATAAGTCAGCAAAATGGATTTAAATACCTTAAAACAAATCACCCAAGATGTACTGAAACTCGCCAAAGTTGCAGGTGCAAGTTCAGCCGAAACCGAAGTAAGCTTTGGCACTGGCCAAAATGTTTCGGTGCGCTTGGGTGAGGCTGAAAACATCGAATATAACCGCGATAAAGGCGTGTCGGTCACCGTGTATTTTGGTCAACAAAAAGGTCATGCCAGTAGCTCAGATTTAAGCCCGCAAGCGCTGAAAGATAGCGTAGAAGCTGCTTGCAACATCGCCAAATACACAGCCAAAGATACGTTTTGTGGCTTGGCAGACGCTAGCTTAATGGCCAAAGAAATGCCTGATTTGGATTTATATCATCCGTGGAATATCAGCGTCGAAGATGCGATAGAAATTGCCAAGCGCTGCGAAGCGGCTGCGATGACGGTCGATAAAAAACGTATTAGAAATTCCGAAGGCGCTGGTGTTTCGAACAGTGAAAGTGTATTTGCCTACGCCAATAGTCACGGCTTTGTAGGCGGTTACGCCAGCACACGGCACAGCATGAGTTGCTCGGTGATTGCTGAAGAAAATGACAATATGCAACGCGACTATTGGTACACCAATGCGCGCGATATGCGCGACATGGAAAGCGCCGAATATGTCGGCAAACTCGCTGGCGAGCGCACTATAAGACGTTTAGGAGCCAAGCCCATTAAAACGGGGAATTACCCTGTGTTGTTCGAAGCGCCTCTGGCCAGCGGCTTTGTTTCATCCTTGGTCGGCGCGATTTCTGGCGGTAGCTTATATCGAAAATCGTCTTATTTGTTAGACAGTTTGGGCAAGCAAATTGCGGCACCTTTGTTTAATATCGAAGAGTTGCCGCACATAAAAAAAGGTGTTGCTAGCAGCTGTTTTGATAGTGAAGGCGTAGCTACAAAATCACGCAAGTTACTTGAAAACGGCGTATTGCAAGGCTATGTCTTAGGTAGTTATTCGGCACGTAAATTGGGTCTGAAAACCACTGGCAATGCGGGTGGCAGCCACAATCTAATCGTGCAATCTACAGGCCAAAATTTTACCGAGTTATTAAAACTCATGGATACAGGTTTGTTGGTGACTGAAGTGCTGGGGCAGGGGTTGAATATGGTGACAGGCGATTATTCACGGGGTGCGGCAGGGTTTTGGGTGGAGAATGGTGTGATTGCTTACCCCGTGGAGGAAATTACCATCGCAAGTAATATGAAAGAAATGTTGAAGCAGATAATTGCGGTTGGTAGCGACGTGATTTCACAAAGCTCAAAACAAACAGGATCGATTTTAATTGAGAAAATGACAGTGGCTGCTGGTTGAGATGCGGCCTGTAACCTAATATCCATGCGGGTTTTGCATTCGACTTAGTGCTTTAGCACTTAGTGAGAATGGTGATGCCAAGAACTGGAACAGAGCCTATTTTTTAGAATATTTAGACGATAAAAAAGCCTCATAAAGAGGCTTTTTTATTAATTCAGCTAATATTTATTGCGCTGGTGCAGGTTCAGCTGGAGTTTCTACGGCCGTAGGCTTATCTTCATCTGCAGGCTCAAAGCCATCATCAGACTTATTAATTGCGCCATCTGCAATTAAGTTATCACGACGTTGCAAATAAGCATCGCGTGCAAATGCGTATGGGTCGAGCGAGGCGTCATCCACAATATCTTTCGCATCAAGAAGCTCTGTGCGTCTATCTACAAACTGTGCAGCACGTAATTGATTGTGCAAGCGAATTTCGCCAATATTGTGTGTGTAAGTAATTGGGTCTGTGGTTGCGGTATCGAATACCATGCCTGTGGTGTCGCGCAACGTGCTTGGGCCTAAAAGTGGTAGCACTAAATAGGCGCTGTTCTTAACGCCCCAAACACCTAAAGTTTGACCAAAATCTTCTTTATGGTTAGGGATATTATCCATGGCAGCGACATCGATAAAGCCAGCCAAGCCAAAGGTGCTGTTGATGATAAAGCGACCCGCGTCTGTAAACGCGTTGGCAAACTTAAGTTGAAGTAAATCATTTAAAACGGTGGTAATTGAGCCTAAATTATTGAAAAAGTTGTTAAACCCTTTACGCACAGGTGTTGGTGCAACAGCTTTATAAGCGGTCGCAACAGGTTTAAATAATGCCCTGTCGGCAATATCGTTAAATTTGTAAATGCCGCGATTCATGCCTTCTAGCGGGTCTTTATTGGCCTGTGTTGCACAGCCAGCAACCAGCATAGCCAGCACGAAACTCAGAAAAAACTTGTTTAATTTTGAATGCATTGTATGGATCACTTATTTTTAATTTTTAAATAGTATTAAGCAATATTATCAGCACTATTATCGCCGACACGTGCCATTGTTGTCTAGTGATAAAAAACCGCACTCATCTAAGCGCGGGTTGTGTTGCTTAATAACAACAAAATTGCTTACATAAAAGATTAAGCAATAATTATGCCTTAAGTTGTGCTTGGCTAATTTGAGCGTAATTGAGACTGCAGTTTTTATATAGATCTAGCGCCAATGCTCGCTGTGAGGCATGATCGATAATTGGTGTAGGGTAATTTTTGCCAATAACCATACCGATGGATTGTTGACGAAGTGGTGGAATTTGCCATGGTGCATGTATTTCTTTGTCACTGCAGTTGACCAATTCTGTCACATATTTGCGGATAAATTTTCCACTGGCATCGAACTTTTCGCTTTGGGTAATCGGGTTAAAAATGCGAAACCATGGCTGCGCATCGCAACCAGTGCTGGCGGCCCATTGCCAGCCGCCGTTATTGGCACTCAAGTCAAAATCGATTAAATGCTCGGCAAAATAACGTTCGCCCCAGCGCCAATCAATTAACAAATCCTTCACCAAAAAGCTGGCTGCTACCATGCGTAAACGGTTATGCATAAAGCCTGTTTGGTTAATCTGTCGCATGGCGGCGTCGATAAGCGGGTAGCCAGTTTGGCCATCGCACCATGCTTTAAATAAATCGGTATTATTTGGAAACGCCAAGTGTTCAAACTCGGCTTTAAATGCTTTACCAGCAGCCACCTGCGGATTGTGATGCAAAATTTGAAAGTAAAAATCGCGCCAAATTAATTCATTAAGCCATGTCTGACAACCGATGCTCTGTGAGTCAGTATTGGCGAGGTCACGGGCGACTCTTGCTAAATGCCGCACAGAAACTGTACCAAAACGTAAGTGTACCGACAAATATGACACGCCCTTAACAGCTGGAAAGTCGCGTGCATCTTTATATTGATGCATACGATCGGTAAAGTCCTCGAACAATTGCTTGCCGCCTGACATACCTGTAGGCAAACGCATTGCGTTTAAGTTGGTGCGCGCAAAGCCCATGGCTTCTAGCGTAATTAAATCTGTCGCGCTAACTTTGGCTAAATTTTTAATGTAGCTATCGACTGGATAAGGTTTAAGATAGTAGTCATCAAGTTTTTTGAGGTGTGCGTTTTTGTAAGGTGAAAAAACAGAATAAGGTTTATGGCTTAAAGATAAGACTTCATCTTTTTCAAAAAGAACTTGGTCTTTAAAGTCGTGAAAAGTAATGTTATTTTTTGCCAATTGCTGCGCGACTTTTCTATCGCGCGCTACTGCACTTGGCTCATAATCACGGTTTACAAATACCGCATTGACATTCAGCTGCAAGGCTAGTGCAGGAATGATTTCCGTGGCTTTACTATGCATCACCAGTAAATCACCGCCGTTTTGTTGCAGCGCAGCTTTAAGCTCGCGCACGCTTTCCCAAATAAACTCTACGCGGCGATCTTGCTTATTTTCTAGTTTGTCTAAAATTTCGGTATCGAAAATAAAGACGCAGTAAACTTGGTTAGCGTTTTTAAGCGCGTGATACAGCGCCGCATGATCAAAATCGCGTAAATCGCGGCGAAACCACACAAGGGTTTTAGTCATTTTTATTCACGATGATAAGGATGACCAAGATTGACTGAATGCGCGCGATAAAGTTGCTCGCAAAGTAACACACGTACAAAAGCATGCGGCAAGGTGAGTTTGGATAGTCCGAAAAGGAAGTCAGCTCGTTGCTTTAGGCTTGCATACAATCCATCTGCACCGCCAATGACAATGCTGATATCGCGCCCTAAACTTTGCCAAGATTGTAACTTTTCGGCTAATTGTAACGTGGTCACTTCTTGTCCGCGCTCGTCGCAAACAATTAAAAAGTCTTTGCTAGCCGCCTCTAAAATGCGCTTGGCTTCTAGTTCTTGAATGTTTTCTGTGCTGTTGCCAGCAGCACGTTTTTCGGGTTTTATTTCGACTATTTCAATGGAAAGCTCGCGCGGCATGCGCTTTATATAATCCGCACACGCTGTTTGTACCCAATCGGGCATTTTGTGGCCAACGCTAATAATGCGCAGTTTCATTACTTAAGCTGGTTTAATATGTCCACGGCGCGCTTCTGCATCACCCCATAACTGCTCTAAGTTATAATAGGCACGGGTGGCGGGCACCATAATGTGCACAACAATATCGTTTAAATCTACAAGTACCCATTCACCTTCTTTTTCGCCTTCGGTGCCGCGAATATGGTAGCCTTTTTCTTTCATTTTTTCGCGCACGTTGTCGCCCATTGCTTTAGCTTGGCGGCTCGATGTGGCCGATGCAACTATCATATAACTGGTCATATTGGTGAGTTTGCGCACGTCCATCACAGCGATATCGAAGCCTTTGATGTCTTCTAGCGCGTCAACGACGGCGACTTTCATGGTGTCTAAGTAGCTTGCCTCTATTTTTGCTGAATCTGTAGTCATTAATGTACCTGTGCTGGAATTTCGATTATTCGAGGGGGCGAATTATAAGCTAATCAAGCAGTTAAGCATAATTCTATGTTATCGATTAAGCGCGTTTTACCCGAAGTTTTATTAGTAATTTTAGCCGCGCCAAGCACGATTAAATTTTTATCTAGCAAAGTTGCGGCTTGCAAGCTGGTGGATGATCGAATCGAAACGTAATCCACCTCCCAGCCTTGGCTGGTTAGCAGCGCAGAAGCTTGCTGTTCGAGTTGCACAAAGTTTGAATTATTATCTTTAATTGAAATAATAATGCCCTGCAAGGCGCTATTTAATTGGGCTGCAGAGGCGCGTTGCGCATCGGTTAAGTAGCTATTACGCGAACTTAATGCCAAGCCATTGGATTCGCGCACAGTTTCGCCAGCGATAATTTCAATTGGCAAATTAAACTGGCGCACCATTTCTTTTATGATAAAAAGCTGCTGAAAATCTTTTTTACCAAATACCGCAACATCAGGTTGCACTATATTAAATAACTTCATTACTATAGTCGCAACGCCTGCAAAATGACTTAAGCGTGTGGCGCCGCAAAGTACGTTGGCAATGGGCGGCGGGGCTATGGTCATGGTTTGGTTCAGATTGTTGCCATCAAAATCTGCATAAATTTCTTCTACGCTGGGTGTAAACACAACATCGCAACCCGCCGCTTTTAGTTTTGCACAGTCGGCTTCTAGTGTGCGCGGGTAATTAGCTAAATCCTCAGTCGGGCTAAACTGCAACGGATTTACAAAAATACTCACCACCACACATGATTTTGGAGTATGTGCTACATGTTTTTTAGCGAGATCGACCAAAGCGATATGCCCGGCGTGCAAGTTGCCCATGGTGGGCACAAACGCTATACTTGGTTTAGTTTTTAGCGCATTTCTTAAGTCGCTAGCAGTTTGAAAAATTTGCATTAATAACTATGTTCTTGTGCAGGAAAAGTTTTATTTTTAACCGATTTAACATACGCCGCAATTGCTGCTTGAATACTATTCGTATCTCGCAAAAAATTTTTCACAAATCTTGGACTTTTAAATTCTGCTGGACTTTTGCTGGCAGCGCCAGTGTAAATGCCCAATAAATCTTGCAAAACAAGCACTTGCCCGCTGCAATCGATGCCTGCACCTATGCCAATAGTTGGGGTTTTAATGCTATCTGTGATGGTTTTTGCTAATGTGGTCGGCACCATTTCTAGCAACACAAAACTCACACCCGCATCAGACATGGCTTTGGCATCAGCCAAAATCTGCTCGGCCGATGCATCTGTTTTACCTTGAACTTTGTAGCCGCCAATTTGATTTACCGATTGCGGCGTAAAACCCAAATGTGCACATACGGGAATGCCATGCTCAACCAAGTAGCGCGCGGTCTCTACGCGTTTTCCGCCGCCTTCAAACTTCACTATATGCGCGCCACTTTTCACTAACCACAGCGCATTTTTATACGCCGCTTCGTTATCTTGCTCGTAACTGCCAATTGGCATATCCGCCATAATCAGCGTATTTGGTGCGCCATTTTTCACCATTTTGGTGTGATAAGTCATGTGGTGCATGCTCACATTCAGCGTATTTTCCGCGCCTTGTAGCACCATGCCAAGCGAATCGCCCACCAGCAAAATATCCACACCCGCCAGTTCCATCAATTTAGCAAAAGTGGCGTCGTAGCAAGTCAGCATGGCGATTTTTTCGCCATTTTTCACATAATTTTGGATTTTTTCTAACAAAGGATTATTCAAAGTTTGGGTTGAAATATTCGCGGCTGCTTTTAATTTGGCCGACTCTTTCAATGAGCAATTTCAACGCGCTTTCATCTTTAATAATATTCAATTTTTCGTTATTTACAATAAGTAGCGGCGAAGCCTCATAGGTGTGAAAAAACTCGCTGTAAGCATCGGCCAGCCGCTCAATATATTCACGCGGAATTTCCTGCTCATAACTTACATTGCGTTCTTCAATGCGCTCGGCAAGCTCGTCCACAGGGGTTTGCAGGTAAATTACCAAATCTGGTTTCGGCGATTTTAATTGCAAATGCGCATAAATTTGATGATAAAGCGTATATTCTTCATCGTCCAAATTAAGCCTTGCAAATAGTGGATCTTTCTCTAAAAAGAAATCTGCCACCGTCGGTTTTTTAAACATATCCATTTGATTTAAATCGGCAATTTGGCGCGAGCGTTGAAACAAAAAGAAGAGCTGCGTTGGTAGCGCATAACGTTGCGCATCTTGATAAAAACGCGGCAAAAACGGGTTGGCCTCGGCCTTCTCGCTGAGTAATTGCACATTAAACTTATCCGCCAACATCTGCGCTAGCGTGGTTTTTCCGCTCCCGATGGGGCCTTCAATGACAATGTAAGGGTACTTATCAAAAATACTCATGCCAAAAATTCACATTTCGTTGCTAGGCTGCGTTGCTGCTTCAAAAAATTATCCTCACATATAAGTGCATATGCGGCGTCCAATTTTTTGGCGCGCGCCTTACTTAGCTTAGAAATCTGAATTTTTACTATTTTCAATTTTTTGTATGCCTTGGTTTTGATGCGCAAGTGCTAATTTTACAACATTGCCACCATTCGGGATAACTAAATCAGGTGTAATTTCTGCTAAAGGCAGCAATACAAAACCGCGCTCGTGCATACGAGGGTGCGGCAGCGTGAGGTTTTTTGTGTGCAAAATTAAATCATCATAAAGCAATAGATCTAAATCCAACACGCGCGGCGCGTTGGCAAAAGTGCGTTCACGGCCTGCTTCATGTTCAATTTTTAGCAGTTTTTCTAGTAAGGTTTTTGGCGAAAGTTGTGTGCTAATTTCCACCACGGCGTTGATAAAGTCAGGTTGGTCTGCATAGCCAAACGGCGCGCTTTGATATAAACTCGATCGTTTAATTAGCTTGGTTTTAGGCAATTGTTTGATGCTCTGGAAGGCGCGTATTATTTGGCTTGCAGGGCAGTCTAAATTACCACTTAAATTGCTGCCCAAAGCAACAAAAGCCTTACTCATGCGCAATTTGTTCTGTACCTGTCGCGTGTTTTTTACGTTTACGGCGGCGCTTTTTCGGGCTGGTGTCGGGCAACAACATCGCAGTGCGTCGCTCTGTGTTGGCATCGGCAAACTCTGTCCACCATTCACCCAGTTCCATGTCAATTTCGCCCGATTCGCAACGCAACAGCAAAAAGTCATAGCCTGCGCGATAACGTGGGTGCGTCAGCAGCGCGTACGGACGCTTGCCGGCGCGCTGCTCAAAACGTGGTTGCATCGCCCAAATTTCCTTCATGGTCGCAGTAAAACGGTTATGAATCGCCAGTTTTTTTGCTTGCGCGTTGATAATCTCATCCATCGCCATATACAGCGCCGGTATTGGTGGATGAGATTGTTTATAAGTTTCCCAAGCCTTCAAAACTTCGTGCCACAGCAATGTGGCGAAAAGAAAGCTTGGGTTGGATGATTTACCAGCGAGTATGCGATCATCGGTATTTTTAAGTGCCAACATCACAAATCTTTCGCCCAGCGGTTGCTCCAATACCACATCTAATAACGGTAACAAGCCATGGTGCAAATGTTGTGCGCGTAACGCGCTAATGCTTTCAACCGCGTGGCCAGATAAAAATAATTTCAACATTTCATCAAACAAGCGGCTAGGTGGCACGTCTTGCAATAAATCTGCCAATTTTTGAATTGGCGCTTGTGTATTTTTCTCTATTTTTAAGCCCAACTTGGCCGATAATCTCACCGCGCGTAGCATACGCACTGGGTCTTCTTGGTAGCGCGTGGTCGGGTCGCCAATCATGCGTAACAGGTTAGCTTTTAAGTCCGCCACGCCATTGTGAAAATCCAGCACTTCCTCAGTTTTTGCGTTGTAATACAAAGCGTTGGCGGTAAAATCGCGCCGCACCGCATCATCTTCTAAGCTGCCAAAAATGTTGTCGCGAATAATGCGTCCGCTGTCGTTCACCGCCGCGTCGCCTTCATTGTCGTGATGCCCGCGAAAAGTCGAAACTTCAATCGTCTCGTTGCCCCACAACACATGCACTAGGCGGAATCTGCGGCCGATAATGCGCGAGCGGCGAAAGATTTTATACACTTCTTCTGGCGTGGCATTGGTGGCAATGTCGAAATCTTTTGGCTTGTAATTTAGTAGCAAATCGCGCACCGCGCCACCGACGATAAACGCCTCAAAGTCTGCTTTCTGTAAGCCTTCACAAGTTTTTAGCGCAGATTGACTGATGAGATTCTTGTTGATTTTGTGCTTGCTTGCAGAGATTATTTTTGCGGCGCTAGTGTCGCTGCTGTCAGCTTTATTAATTGCTATTTGAGCTTTAGTTTTTTTGCTAAAAACTTTTTGTAAGAACCTTTTAATCATGCGCTATTTCTTGTGTTCGGCTTTGTTATTATTTTGCCAAAGCACATCGGGCACATTCGCGTTTTTATTCAAAATGCGGCACAACACAAATAATAAATCCGAAAGTCGGTTGATGTATTGCAGAGAAACTTCGGTAATTTTTTCTTGGCTGTTTAATGTGGTCATCGTCCGCTCGGCGCGTCTGCACACGGTTCTAGCCAAGTGACAATAAGCTGCCGCGCGGCTGCCACCCGGTAAAATAAATTCCTTCAGCGGGCTTAATGTATGGTTCCACGCGTCCAATTGTGTTTCTAAAGCCGCCACACGCTCAGCCTTAATCATGGCATAACCAGGCATACAAATCTCGCCACCCATATCAAATAAATCGTGCTGAATGGCCTCAAGAACCGCATGGATATTGGCTCCCAGAGCCTCTGTTTGTAAGATGCCGATAATCGAGTTCAGATCATCCACATCGCCCATCGCCGCCACGCGCAAGCTATCCTTCGCCACGCGCGTGCCGTCACCCAGGCCTGTCGTGCCTTTGTCGCCAGTGCGGGTATAAATTTTACTTAGTCTATTGCCCATAATTAAGTAAATGCATTTTTTGAGCGATCTGCGTCGTTAGGCGGTACTCGCAACCTCGCTGTACAACTTCGTACTATCTCGGTTTCTGCGTTCCGTCCGCCTAGCATCTCATCCCAAAATTCTGCATTTAATGAAATTCCCTAATTCCAATTTCGTCTATAATCTAGTCATTATAAATCATTCAACCCTGTTTCGATGACTTCTCAAGCAATACCAAACCAAGCAATCGGCGTCATGGATTCTGGCGTAGGTGGCATTTCGGTGCTCAAGCACATTCACGCCTTGCTGCCGCATGAGCATTTAATGTACGTGGCAGATAGCTTGTACGCGCCTTATGGTAACAAAACGGCGGCGGAAATTACTGCGCGTTGTATGATTCTTGCCGATTTTTTAATGTCGCAAAATGTGAAAGCGTTAGTAGTTGCCTGCAACACCGCCACTGCGGCGGCGATTGATGAACTGCGCGAAACCTTTGATATTCCGATTATCGGCATGGAACCCGCAGTAAAACCAGCGGCAGAAGCTAGCAAAAACGGCGTCATCGGTGTGCTGGCAACGGTGGGCACGCTTAAAAGCGCGCAATTTGCCGCGCTGTTAGAAAGTTACGGCCGCAACGTTAAAGTGGTCACGCAAGGCTGCGTGGGCTTGGTAGAACGCATTGAGCGCGGCGAGTTGGATACGCCAGAAACAAAAGCCTTAATACGTCAATACGCAGCACCGCTATTGGCTGAGGGTGCAGATACGATTGTGTTGGGCTGTACGCATTATCCGTTTGTAAAGCATGTGATTCAAGAAGTGGTGGGTGACAAAATTACTTTGATTGATACTGGCGCGGCGGTGGCGAAACAGCTCAAAAATAAACTGGAAGAAAAAGGTTTGCTTTCAACCAGCCAGCAAAAAGCCGAAGTGCATTTTTGGACGAATAGTGAAGCAGAAAATGCCGAGCAAGTGACTGAAAAACTGTGGGGAAACCACGTGGAAGAGCATCGGTTATAGCCTCATAAGATTTTATTTGGTTTTTGGAGCTGCTGCGAGTTTGCCAATGTGTTCAAGTCTAAATGTTCGAGGTGCTGAATCTGAAAAATGCTCGACTTGGTATAAGCCAGTAAGAGTTAAAGTTTTTGGATTGTATTCTGCTAAAACAATAGTATTATCATCCATATCTGCAACTACAAATCCAGGTGTATCGAGTAATATAAAAAAATCAGTTTTTTCTTTTGCAGTTTTAATACCAAGTAGATTACCTAATATTAATAGCACTAAACCAAGCGCGACTAAACGGATTGTATGTTCCCCAAATGCCCCTGCTACTTTATCAAGTAGTGAAAATTTTTGTGCATTAGCTTCTATTGCCTCTTGAGCCAAAAGTTTTTGTTCGTAACCTTTAACTTTTCGTTGTGTAATTAGTGGGAACACTAATTCAAAAAAAATGCAAAAACCTAAAAAACCTGCAAAAACAATCCAAGCAATTTTGTGTTCCAGTGTTGGAAACGCTAAAAGGCCGATAAAAAAAGCAATTGCAAGCAGTCTGCGAATAACTCGCGCTAAAATGTTTTCACCGCGTGGCGCGAATGGCCATATAGCATATGCAATATTCCAAACTGTAAGAACCACAAAGCCTACTGCTGTTGCAGCTTGAAGTACAGCCCCAATAGTTGGAGAAATTAAGAGTGGTGGAATTCGAAAGTGAGATGAAATGCCACTCTTGTAGGCATAAGCCAGCGCATAAGAGAAAGCTGATAAACCAGCAAGAAGAATTGCTTCAGAAAAATGTCTTGGTTCAGTGTTAGGCATTAAACGTTGACATTAGTTAATGATGCTTTACCTGTTCACCCGCTTTAAGTTTGTACTTGGTGCCGCAATAAGGGCAAGCCACTTGCCCAGTGGCGGCAACATCTAAAAACACGCGTGGATGCGACGACCAAGCCGCAACGGCCACAGTAGGGCAGTGTAACGGCAGGTCTTTTGCGGTGACTTCTATTTCTTTTACGTCGGACATTATTTAGACTAAAGTCAACCAATCGGCGTGTTTAGCCGATTTACCTTTCACAGCATCAAAATACATGGCTTGTAGTTTTTCGGTAATCGGGCCGCGGCTACCAGTACCAATGTTACGGTTATCCAGCTCGCGGATTGGCGTAACTTCGGCCGCCGTGCCAGTAAAAAATGCTTCATCGGCGGTATAAACTTCATCGCGGGTGATGCGTTTTTCGATAACTTCTAAGCCAATTTCTTTCGCCAATTGCACGATGGTGTCGCGGGTAATGCCTTCCAGCGCGGATGTGAGATCTGGCGTATAGAGCTTGCCTTTGCGGACGATAAAAATATTCTCGCCCGAGCCTTCGGCCACAAAACCATCTACATCTAGCAGCAAAGCTTCATCGTAGCCATCTTGCGCGGCTTCTTGGTGCGCCAAGATTGAGTTCATGTAATTGCCATTGGCTTTGGCTTTGCACATGGTAATATTCACATGGTGGCGCGCGAAAGATGACGTTTTAACGCGTATACCTTTGGTGAGCGCTTCGTCGCCCATGTAGGCGCCCCAGCTCCAGGCCGCGCAGATAACATGCGTGCTCAAGGTTTTTGCGGCAATACCCATCGCCTCAGCCCCGTAAAACGCCATTGGGCGAATGTACGCGCTTTCCAGCTTGTTCTCGCGCACGGCGGCTTTTTGTGCCTCCATGATAGTTTTTTTATCAAACGGCATTTTCATTTGCAAAATGTGTGCGCTATTAAACAGGCGGTCGGTATGGTCTTGCAAGCGGAAAATTGCCGCGCCTTTATCTGTTTTGTAGGCGCGAACGCCTTCAAACACGCCCATGCCGTAATGCAAGGTGTGGGTGAGCACGTGCGTAGTGGCATCGCGCCAGTTAACCAGTTTGCCGTCGTACCAAATAACGCCGTCGCGGTCTGCCATTGAGCTTGGTATTGCCATGTTGCTATTCTCTTTGTGTAAAAACGATATTGTAAACTAAAGGTCGTAGTTGTTTACAGCA
>JANMYB010000075.1:0-4148 GCA_031381645.1 Methylotenera sp. | reverse complement strand
AAAATTGCTTTACAGGGCGATAAGTTGTTGCTAGGATTTAATGTAAATTATCACTATTGTGCATAACCCATGAATATAGAAAGAGAATTTTAATTTGAAATTCGATTTTTTTAATGAAAGTACGCCGCCTCTTATCGGGGTAGATATTAGTACTTCGGCTGTAAAAATGGTAGAGATCTCGTCTACGGGCAAGGGTAGCTATCGTCTTGAAGGCTATTCTATTGCCGCGATCCCAAAAGATGCGATTGTGGATGGCAATGTCTCTGGCTTAGAACAGGTCTCTGATGCTGTGAAGCTCGCGTGGAAACTATTGGGTTCACGTGAGAAACGCACTGCACTGGCTTTGCCTTCTGCAGCAGTGATTACCAAGAAAGTGGTCATGTCGGCACATTTACGCGAAACCGATATGGAAACGCAAGTAGAGGCAGAAGCCAATCAATACATACCGTTTCCATTAGAAGAAGTGAATATCGATTTTCAAGTAATTGGCGCTGCGCCAAGTAATGCTGACGAGGTAGAGGTGTTGATTGCTGCGGCTAGAAAAGAAAAAATCGAAGACCGCGTGGCTGCGGCCGAAGATGCAGGACTTAAAGTAGTTGTGATGGATGTTGACACCTACGCTACTGAAGCCGCATATGGCATTGTGGCGAATCAATTGCCGAATTCTGGTAAAGATCAAACTGTAATGATTGTAGATGTTGGTGCTGTAATGATGCATATTAATGTGTTGCATGACAATAAATCGGTTTATACGCGCGAGCAAGCATTTGGTGGCGCGCAGTTGACCCAAGAAATTCAACGTCGTTTTGGCCTGTCGGTAGAAGAAGCAGAAATTGCTAAACGCAAAGGCGGCTTGCCAGATAGTTATGAAAATGAAGTTTTGCAGCCGTTTATGCAGTCAATGTCAACCGAAGTGGCGCGTGCGCTACAGTTTTTTACTAGCTCAACGCAATTTAACCGTGTGGATCACATCGTGCTAGCTGGAGGTTGTGCGGCAATTCCAGCGGTTGATGTGATGGTGCAAGATCGTACTCAAGTTAACACTATTGTTGCTAACCCATTTCAATCAATGTCGCTAAGCTCTAGAGTGAAACAGCAGCAAGCTACCACTGACGCGCCTGCGCTAATTATTGCTTGCGGCCTTGCCATGCGCGGGGTGGATTAACATGTTGCGTATTAATTTATTACCACACCGTCAAATCAAACGTGCAGAGCGTCAGCGTGAATTCGGTTTGATGGGGTTGATGGCGGCTGGCGGAGCATGTGCAGTTATATTTTTGGGTTGGCAATTTCTTGGGGCACAAAAAGAGTCCCAACTTGAAAGGAATGGCCGTTTAGAAAAAGCCATTACCAGCTTAGATAAAGAAATCGCGGACATTAAAGACCTAAAAGATCAGATTAATAGTGTGTTGGAACGTAAGCAGATTGTTGAGAACTTACAAAGCAATCGCAGTCAATCTGTGGTGATATTAGATGAGCTGACACGCCAATTACCAGAAGGTTTGTATCTTAAGAGTATTAAGCAAGCGGGTAACCTGATTACGCTAGATGGTGTTGCCGATACCAACGCGCGCGTGGCAACATTGGTTAGAAACTTAAGCGTTTCAAATTGGTTGGAATCGCCGAATTTAGTAGAAATTAAATCACTCAATGTCAATAATATAAAGCTTAATGAATTTACGCTCAACGTGAGTTTAAAAGCACAAAAAACGGAAGAAGCGCCCAATAAGAAAGCAGGGAGCTAAAAATGAATTTAGATGATTTTAATAATATAGATTTTAAGAATACTGGCAGCTTGCCTATGCCCGTCAAGCTGGTGTTGCTGAGTTTCTTGTTTTTAATTTTATTAGGTCTTGGCTATTGGTTTTTATGGAGCGATGAATTAGCTAATATTGACCAGGCAAAAGCTAAGGAACAAGAACTGAGGCAGGTTTTTTTAGCTAAAAAAGCACAGGCAGTGAAAATTGATGCTTATAGGCAACAAATGATAGATATCGAAAAAACTTTTGGTGCTTTGTTAAAGCAATTACCCGATAAGTCACAAATGGACGGTTTGTTAACTGACATTAACCAAGCTGGATTAGGACGTGGCTTAGAGTTTGAGTTATTTAAGCCTGGGCAGGAAGTTGCTTCAGGTTTTTATGCCGAAATGCCAATTCAAATTAAAATAAAAGGCACTTATCATGATATTGGTGCGTTTGCGACTGATATCTCTAAGTTATCCAGAATTGTTATTCTAAACGACTTGCTAATCAACCCAGAAAATAAAACTGCAAAAGATAGTGTGCTAGTTATGGAAGCTATAGCAAAAACATATCGTTATTTAGATTCTTCAGAGACGGCAGCTCAGAAGAAGCCGAAATAATGAAGGAATAGAAAAAATGACGCTTATAGACTTAGTTGTAAAAACAAACTCACAAAGAAATTTTGTTTTAGTTGCAGTATTAGGCAGCTTGCTCATTGCTTGCAGTGGCGATGAGGGCGATGATCTTGATAAGTTCATGGCGACTGCTGCCAATGATATGAGTAAAAGTGTAGAGCCGCTACCAGAAGTGCTACCCTATTCTCCGCTACAATATAATGCTGATGGCACATTGTCTGACCCATTCAAGGCACGTAAAGCAGCTAATAAAGCAGGCGCTTTACAGCCTAACACTAACCGCCCTAAAGAAGCACTAGAAGCCTATCCACTTGAAAGCTTAAAATATGTGGGTTCTATGAGCAAAAATAAACTTTCTTATGCGCTGATTAAAACGCCAGATAACACGATACAGCAGGTTAAAAGAGGCAACTATATAGGCCCTAACTATGGTTTGATTACGCAAATTAACGAGAGTGATATTGTAATTAAAGAAATTATTCAAGATGACCTGACAGGCGATTGGGTAGAACGTAATGCTAGTATTAATTTGCAAGAATAAATGATTGGAATGAACATGATTAAAATGATGACTAAAATATTTGCATTAATGCTGTTGATAGGTATGGGTCTGTTTGGCAATACCTATGCAGCAGATGAAGATTTATTTAGTAATAAAATTGAAAATATTGATTTTTCTGCACTTTCTGGCGGGCGTGTCAGCATTCGTGTTCAGCTCAAGGAACCGCTGGCAAATCCGCCAGCTGGGTTTACCCTTAATAACCCAGCGAGAATTGCATTAGATTTCCCCCAAACTGGAAATGGAATGGCCAAGAGCAATATCCCTAGTGAGCAAGGAGCGCTAAAAAGCATTTCATTAGCGCAGGCTAAAGATCGTACACGCATGGTGTTAAATCTTTCAAGAAATGTAAGTTATAACGCTGTACTAAACGGTAATGATGTCATTATTACTTTGCAGGGTAATGATTCAGCAGCAGGTGTGCCTGTTACAGAAACACGTTTTGC
This sequence comes from Methylotenera sp., assembly GCA_031381645.1. Classification (GTDB taxonomy): domain Bacteria; phylum Pseudomonadota; class Gammaproteobacteria; order Burkholderiales; family Methylophilaceae; genus Methylotenera_A. The sequence continues at coordinate 763 of JANMYB010000075.1, read as the reverse complement.
GGAATCAAAAGCAAACAGTAATCAAACACATGCTATTTCGAATGTTGATTTTGCACGCGGCAAAAATGGTGAAGGGCGCATCATGGTTGATTTGTCAGATCCAAATACTGGTATCAATATTAAACAAAAAGGCAAGCTGCTTATAGTTGATTTCGTGAATACAGATGTTCCTACAGAGTTACAAAGGCGCCTAAATGTAATTAATTTCAATACTCCAGTGCTGTACGTAGATACGATGAAACAGGGTAAGAATGGCCGTATGGTGATTGAGCCTAAAGGCAACTGGGAGCAGTCAGCGTATCAAGCGGACAACAAATTTATTATTGACGTACGCCAAGTTGTAGAAGATCCTAATAAACTGGTTAAAGGTAATAAGCCTGGCTATGCAGGAGAGAAGCTATCACTTAATTTTCAAAATATTGAAGTACGTTCCGTGTTGCAAGTGATTGCAGACTTTACTGGGTTGAATATCATTGCAAGTGATACTGTTACTGGCAATATTACATTGCGTTTAAAAGATGTTCCATGGGATCAAGCTTTAGATATCATTATGAAAAACAAAGGTTTGGATATGCGTAAGTCAGGCAATGTAATTTCAATTGCGCCTGCTGAAGAAATTGCGGCTAAGGAAAAAGCCCAATTAGAATCGATTAGCGCAATCGAAGATTTGGAGCCGTTACGCACCGAAGTGTTTACTTTGCGCTACCAAAAAGCAGAAGCATTTAAAAATATTCTTACGGGTTCAAACTCTGGTGGCAGTGGC
>JANMYB010000051.1:0-3931 GCA_031381645.1 Methylotenera sp. | reverse complement strand
GATTTGATAAATTAACGCAAAAAGTTTTATTGGGGAGTCGCCAAGTTGGTTAAGGCACTGGGTTTTGATCCCAGCATCCGAAGGTTCGAGTCCTTCCTCCTCAGCCAATTCAGATGCGGACAAACAGTCCGCATAGACGTAGCGTGCAGATAACCAGTTTGCATAGATTTAAAGTATGAAGCGTGTAGATTTAAGCGTGTTAATAAACCGTAAAATCAACGCGCTTTAATTTTTTAATTAAGGGTCATCAATTGAGCAACGGCAACATGATGGTGTTTACAGGCAATGCCAACCCAGAGCTCGCACAACAGGTCGCGAAGCATTTGGGTATTGAGCTTGGTCGTGCCGATGTTGGCCGCTTTAGTGATGGCGAAATCATGCTGGAGCTGCTGGAAAACGTGCGTGGCCGCGACTGCTTTGTGTTGCAATCGACCAGCCACCCCACCAATGACAGTTTGATGGAAGTCATGGTGATGGTCGATGCGTTGCGCCGCTCTTCTGCAGGCCGCATCACTGCTGCAATCCCTTATCTAGGTTATTCTCGGCAAGATCGTCGCCCTCGTTCTGCTAGAGTTGCGATTACGGCAAAAGTGGTGGCGAATATGCTCACTAGTGTCGGTGTAAACCGTTTGCTAACAATGGATTTACACTCGGATCAGATTCAAGGCTTTTTTGATATTCCTGTAGATAATATTTACGCAACGCCTATTTTGCTGGACGATTTACTCGAGCGAAATTACGAAGATTTAGTGGTGGTTTCGCCCGATGTTGGTGGCGTAGTGCGCGCGCGCGCGGCTGCCAAAGTGCTAGGTGCCGATTTAGCGATTATCGATAAACGCCGCCCTAAGCCGAACGAAGCTAAAGTAATGAACATTATTGGTGAAGTGGTTGGGCGCACCTGCGTGATTGTGGACGATATGGTAGACACCGCGAATACATTATGTGAAGCTGCTGCCGCATTAAAGGCACAAGGCGCAAAAAAAGTACTAGCCTACGCCACGCATCCCATATTGTCGGGCAACGCGGCAGAGCGCATTGCAAACTCAGCGCTAGATGAATTGGTAGTGACCAACACGATTCGACTGAGCGCAGCTTCGGCCAATTGCAAAAAAATCCGCCAATTAAGTGCAGCGCATTTATTAGCAGAAACAATTAAACGTATTAGCCAAGAGGAATCTGTTTCTTCGCTATTCCTTGATTAAATTTTAAGTTTTTCACCCTATTTTCTGGTCGCGGAAAATAGATTTTTATGTAGTGCAATTAGGAGCAACAAAATGAGTATCGAAATTAATGCAGTCAAACGTGACGTCAAAGGTACGGGTGCGAGCCGCCGTCTACGTCGCGCTGGCAATGTGCCGGGTGTGGTTTATGGAGCGGGCAAAGAAGCCGTCAATCTTGAAGTGAATCATAAAGAATTGTTTTTACAGTTCCGTCACGAAACATTTCACGCGTCTATTTTAAGTTTAAATTTAGATGGTAAAAAAGAAGACGTATTGTTACGCGACTTTCAAATGCACCCAGTGCGCAACACTATTCAACATATTGATTTTCAACGTGTTTCTGCCAATGAAAAAGTGCACGTTAAAATCCCATTCCACTTCTTAAATGCAGATGTTGCTCCTGGCGTTAAGCTCGGCGGCGGCATTGTTGCGCACATTTTGACGGAAGCCGAAGTCAGTTGCTTACCGAAAGATTTGCCAGAGTTTATTGAGGTAGATTTGGTTGCGCTAGAAATCGGCGATTCTGTGCATTTATCACAAGTGACTTTGCCTAAAGGTGTTGAGTTTGTGCAACTTGCGCACGGCAACGATGCAGCAGTTGCGGCAATTGCCAAAACTCGCGGCGGTATTTCTGATGAGGATGAAGCAGCAGCAGATGCTCCAGCGGCAACTGAGGCACCAGCAGCAGATACACCCGCAGAACCAGCGGCAGAGTAATCTTTTGCTAATTAAAAACGCGCGCTTAATACTAAGTGCGCGTTTTTTATTTTAAACTGACGACATGACTGGTATTAAACTTTTTGTAGGCTTGGGCAACCCTGGTGATAAATACGAAAGTACGCGCCACAACGCGGGCTTTTGGTTTATTGATGCCATCGCCGCGCAAACCAATATTAAACTGGCTTTAGATGCGAAAATTTTTGGCGAGGTTGGTAAATTAGCGCAGGATATTTGGTTGCTAAAACCCACCACTTTTATGAACAATAGCGGCAAAGCGGTTGCGGCGCTGGCTAATTATTACAAAATTTTGCCTGCCGAGATTTTAGTCATTCATGATGAGCTGGATTTGCCCGCAGGCACAGCCAAGCTAAAATTTGGTGGTGGCCACGGCGGGCACAATGGATTAAAAGATATACACGCAGCACTGGGCACAGCCGATTATTGGCGCCTGCGCTTGGGTATAGACCACCCGGGCGACAAGAACGAAGTGATTAATTATGTATTAAAAGCACCTACAAAAGTTGAAAAAGATGCTCTAGAAGCCAATATCCATGGGGGTTGCAGCGTAGTGCCTTTTTTGCTTAAAGGCGAGTTTGAAAGCGCTATGCAAAAGCTGCATACAAAAGATAATTAATTGTAACTAACAAAATATACGAGCTGTTTTTCCACCTGTATTTTAAACGAGTACAAGGCGGCAAGGATGAAGCGCCGAAGACAGTACATCAAGTACGGCTAGGCAATGAAGACGCAGCCAACACAGTAATCGTTTAAAAGATAGACTGGAAAAATTATGCAATGTGGAATCGTCGGCCTACCGAATGTGGGCAAAAGTACGCTTTTTAACGCCATCACCAAGGCGGGTATTGCGGCGGAGAATTATCCGTTCTGCACTATCGAGCCGAACGTCGGGATTGTAGAAGTGCCCGATACGCGCTTGCAGCCGCTGATTGATATTGTTAAACCGCAAAAAGTACAGCCTGCGATTGTCGAGTTTGTCGATATTGCAGGCCTTGTGGCGGGCGCATCCAAAGGCGAAGGACTGGGCAACAAGTTTCTCGCGAACATTCGCGAGACAGACGCCATTGCGCACGTGGTGCGCTGCTTTGAAGATGGCAACGTGATACACGTGGCCAATAAAATCGACCCGCTTTCTGATATTGAGGTGATTAACACCGAGCTTGCCTTAGCCGATATGGAAACCGTAGAAAAAACCATGCAGCGCGAAGGAAAAAAAGCTAAAAGCGGCGATAAAGAAGCCATTGCGCTGATGGCAGTGCTAGATAAAGTGCTGCCCTGCTTAAACGAGGCCAAAGCCGTGCGCACCTTAAATTTAGATGCGGAAGAGTTGCAATTACTAAAACCGTTGTGCCTAATTACTGTTAAACCCGTGATGTACCTTGCCAATGTAGATGAAAAAGGCTTTGAGAATAATCCTTTTCTCGATAAAGTCGTCGCACTGGGCAAAGCCGAAAACGCGCCTGTGGTATGCATTTGCGCCAAAATTGAAGGCGAAATTTCAGAGCTGGATGACGAAGATAAACTGCTATTTTTAAGCGAACTAGGTCAAGAAGAACCAGGCTTAAACCGCGTCATCCGCGCTGCTTACGATTTATTAGGCTTGCAAACCTACTTTACTGCTGGCGTGCAAGAAGTACGCGCTTGGACAGTCAAAAAAGGCGCCACCGCACCACAAGCCGCAGGCGTGATTCATACCGATTTTGAAAAAGGCTTTATCCGCGCAGAAGTGATTCAATACGACGAATACGTTAAAAACAAAGGCGAACAAGGCAGCAAAGAAGCTGGCAAAATGCGCCTAGAAGGCAAAGAATATGTGGTGCAAGATGGCGATGTGATGCATTTTAGATTTAATGTTTAGGCTGCGCACGTTTTAATATCTAATCAATAAATTTTAAACACTGGATTCTTCGCTACGCTCAGAATGACGGTATAAATTGGTTAGTCAACCTCGTCATTCTGAGCGTAGCGAAGAA
>JANMYB010000048.1:0-16670 GCA_031381645.1 Methylotenera sp. | reverse complement strand
GTTGATTTTAATGATGAAAGTTTTATTTTTAAGTTAATTTCTCTAAGGCTAGCCGTTATTTTCTGCCATTCTCGCAATACACCAGTGCTGAAAAATATCACCTTTGAACGCGCTGGAAACACTTTTATACTTAGCCTACCAAGCGCATGGCAACAAGCGTTCCCACAGACTTCTTACTTGCTAGAAGAAGAAATATTGGCTTGGCAAAAAATCAATTGGGATTTGGTTGTTACTACTCAAGATTAGTTTAATATACTGATTTGTTTGTATTTATTACAGAAATATGACAGTTGACTTGATTTTTAAACAGTATAAACTGTTTATAATGTTTAATTTAGGAGTGTGACATGTCAAATAAACCCGCTAAAAAAGCTGTAGCACCTAAATCTGGCGCGGCTAAACCAGCTCTAAAAACTGTTACGGCTATGCAAGTTAAGCCTGCGGCAAAACTAGCACCTGCTAAGCCAGTGACAGCTAAGGCTTCCGTGGCGAAACCAGTTGCAAAACCCGTTACTAAAGCCGCATTAAAAGCACCTGTAAAGCCAGCGACAAAATCGCCTGCAAAATCAGCGGCAAAGTCAGATAGCAAACCTAAGGCGAAAGCACCTGCTAAAAAAACAGATCCAAAAAAAGTAGTTAAAAAAGCTAAAGTTGAAAAAGTTAAGATGGAGCGTGACAGCTTTACGATGCCTAAAGATGAGTATGCGCAAATTACTTTGATGAAGGCGCGCTTAGCCTCAATGGGACAGCCAGCAAAGAAAAGCGAATTACTGCGCGCTGGTATTAAATTACTAGCTGCAATGAGTGACAACACACTTAAAACAACGCTGGCAAAAATTCCTGTGATTAAAACGGGAAGGCCAAACAAAAAATCTTAAGGTATTTTCAGTGAGCTGGATTTTTTAGTAAAACAGGCGTTTGCACGGTAAAAACTTTATATTTTTGTTGCATATCTAGAGAAAGGCGCAACCACCATATTGCGCCTTTTTTTATGCTAATTTCTGTACCAGAAAATCCTGTCAGATGCATGACCAGCTGACCCAGCCATGGTTGATGGCCAACAATAATTAAAGTGTTGCTAGGCTTAATTTGGTCTATATTTTTAGCATCAAAACTAGCCAAAAACTTTAACACTTCTTGCAAACTTGCACTTGGCCTTAGCGCATACTCCTCAATCACCTTTTGCTTCAGCGCTTCGGCTGTTTGCATCGCGCGCGCTGCTGGGCTGCTCAACACTATCGATGGCGCCGAAAACTGCAGATTGAGCCATGCCGCCATTTTTTTAGCTTGGATAAGTCCTTTTGTAGTTAAATGACGCTGCATATCATCCTCGCCCTGCTCAATATCGGCGGGCGCTGCATCGGCATGTCGCCATAGGATAATTTGTTTAAAGGCAAGACTCATGCATGATTAAGAGTAACGAGTTATCAATAACTTTTGCGCGCTTTGGGTATTACTTTTGTTGGTACTTACTTGCTTGTAATCAGCCGCTGGTGTTAGCACCCAAGCATCTTCAGTATCTTTCAAATAAGGTTCAATACATTCTTGCAAAATGCGCGTTTGCATTTGCGCATCTAAAATTGGCCAAGCAATTTCAATACGGCGAATCATATTACGGCTCATCCAATCTGCACTGGAAAGCCACATTCGCTTTGCTTCGCCCGCTTCAAAATAAAATACGCGAGAATGCTCTAAAAAACGTCCCACGATAGAACGTACACGAATTCGTCCATCAACACCCAGCGCATCCACTGGCAAGATACAAGCCCCACGCACAATCAAATCTATCTCTACACCTTTTTGCGCGGCACTAATCAAAGCATTTACTAAAACTTCATCGGTGAGCGAATTCATTTTAACAACAATTTTAGAATTTTCTCCGCGTTCACAAACGCGCGCAGAGGCTAAAATTTGGCGTAGCATAGCACGCTGTAAATTAAATGGCGCAACCAATAATTTACGCATTGCTGGTAGTGCTATTTGACTGGTAAGATGCCTAAAAATATATTCAATCTCGCGCGTCAAAGTTAAATCGCTAGTAAGCATGCAAATATCGGTATAAAGTTTGGCCGTATTGGCGTTGTAATTTCCCGTGGAAACATGCGCGTAGCGCTTAATGCGTTTCCCTTCTTTACGTAAGACCAGTAGCATTTTTGCGTGCGTTTTCAGGCCAACCATGCCGTACACAATTTGCGCACCAATGGCTTCCAGCGATTCCGCCCAATTGATGTTGGTTTCCTCATCAAAACGCGCTTTAATTTCTACCACCACCAGCACTTCTTTGCCTCGCTTTACCGCTTCTTGCAACAAATTAAACATGCGCATATCGCTACCAGTACGGTAAATAGTTTGGTGAATCGCCAACACATTCGGGTCATTTACCGCTTCGCGCAAAAACTGAATCACAGCATCAAAACTCTCGTAAGGTCGATGAATTAACACATCACCACGTTTTAAGCGTGTAAAAAATGATTCACCGTGCGCGATTTGCCTAGGCCAGCAGGGTTTATAAGGCGTAAAACTTAACTCTGCGCCTTCAGCCAAACTAATAAGCTGAATCAAACGCCCTAAATTAACTGGGCCATGCACGCGATAGAGCGAGGCCTCTGGCAAATTAAATTCTGCCAATAAAAAGTCGGCCAAGCTCTCTGAACAAGCTTTTGAAACCTCTAAACGCACCGCTTCTCCGTAAGGTCTTTGCGCCAACTCTTGACGTAATGCGCTAGGCAAATCACCCATATCGTCTTCATCTAAAGCCAAATCCGAGTGGCGCGTGACCCTAAATTGCGAATAACTGAGTATTTTTTTATTGCCAAATAAACTTGGCAAATGCGCACCAATAATGCTGGTTAGCGTCACAAATTCCTGATGTGAGTTACCATTTCTTGGCAGTTTAACGATTCTTGGCAACACACGTGGTACACGAATAATGCTAATGACAGGCACGCTGCTGTTATGTTCTGGCGCCAACTCCACAATAAAATGCAAAGCCTTGCTAGCCACTAATGGGAAAGGATGCGCACGATCTAAAGCGATTGGCAGTAACAGCGGTTTTACATTAGACTCAAAGTATTGCGTCACCCATTTTTGTTGATTTTTATTGCGTTGATTACCTGACACAATATCAATGCCCGCCTCCTTCAATGCGGGCATTAGCTCATCATTAAAAATGTCGTATTGATGAGTAACCAAAGCATGTGCTCGCGCAGAAGCTGCATTAAAACTCTGCTCAGTCACCAAGCCTTTTTTAACACTATCGCGCATAGCATCCAGCTGCGCTTCCATCCGCACTTCAAAAAATTCGTCCAAATTAGAAGCCACAATACATAAATATTTAAGGCGTTCTAATAAAGGATAATCCCGCCGCTGAGCCAGAGCCAGCACGCGCTCATTAAAGCTGAGGATGCTTGAATCACGATCTAAAAGTTTTAGTTTGGAAGTTGTCATGGAATTATCTTATGACAAGTTTGCTACTTAATTATGACAGTTTTGTGAAAAATATGGTTTGTTTGCGCATTATTTGCTCAATAAGTGCTGTATTGCCAAGCCAGCTGCAGCAAAACCAAATGGCGCGGTAACGCACACACTAGAACCATAACCCGCGCAATTTAAACCTGAAATAGAAGTAATTTGAGCATCGCCTACACCCGCATGGATATTGGCTTGCACGGCATCTTTTTTGAGATTTATAACATCTGGTTTTAATGTTTGTTCATCAGAATATATGGCCAAAATACCAAACTTAGCTGACTTTTTTGCATTAGAAGCTTTAGGAAAATTAAAATCTCGCCGCAACAGATTACGTACTTTTGCAAGCAATTTATCGCCTTGCACAGCACTTAAATCGGCCGCTTTTATTTTGGTGGCATCTAGCCTACCACCCGCGCCACCAGTGGTGATAAGCGCCACTTTGTTAGTGCGGCAATAGGTTGCAATCGCCACTTTGGCTTTAACATCATCAACTGCGTCCAACACAATATCAAAACCGCAACCGAGCATATTTCCTACATTTTCTGGCGTCAAAAAATCTTCAATTTCGTGCACACGGCAAGCGGGGTTAATCGTGCGAATACGCGCCGCCATTGCAGTGACTTTCGCCTTGCCAAATTCGCCTTCCAACGCATGAATTTGCCGATTCACATTACTTTCGGCAATATTATCCAAGTCAATTAGCGTGATGTTGCCAACCGCGCTACGCGCCAAAGCCTCGGCTACCCAACTGCCGACACCACCAATGCCGATGACGCACACATGCGAGGCTTGTAGTCTAGTCATCCCAGCTTCACCATAAAGTCGTTTTACGCCACCAAAGCGACGCTCAAAATCGATGTCACTCATACTTCCAGCACCACAAAAGCCGCGGCCAAATTCTTCTCATCGCTAATACTGATGTGGGTTTTAGTGATATTTTTGCTATTTAAAAAACGTTGCAACTCGGGTGCCAAAAGCAACATCGGCTTACCCAAATCATCATGTGAAACCGCAATATTTTGGAAGGTGGCTGGCGCACGCAAGCCAGTTCCCAACGCTTTTGAAAACGCCTCTTTGGCAGCAAAACGTTTAGCCAAAAAACGCGGTTTAATTTGTGATTCTATGTAACTTGCAAGCTCGCTCTGCGCTAAGATGCGTTTAGCAAAATCGTCACCAAATTGGGCGATAGAAGCCTCGATACGCGCGACTTCGACGATGTCTGTTCCAATTCCGTAAATCATCTACCTGCCAGACGTGGCTTCTTTCATTAGCGCTTTCATCTCAGCAACTGCATTGTCCCAACCCACAAAAATCGCATGTGCAACAATGGCATGACCGATATTCAGCTCTTCCAAACCTGGAATCGCAGCGACTTCATGTACATTATGGTAATGCAAACCATGGCCAGCATTTACAACCAAACCCAGATTTAGGCCGTGTGCAACGGCGTCTTTAATGCGCTGCAATTCGCGCACTTTATCTGCTTCATTTTCCGCATCGGCAAATGTGCCTGTATGCAGCTCGATCACTGGCGCACCAGCTTTTTTGGATGCATCAATTTGTGCAATATCTGGCCCGATAAATAACGACACTCGAATGCTCTGAGCGGCCAGTTTTTTGCAGGCCGCTTGTACTTTTTCAAAATGCGCAATCACGTCCAAACCACCTTCTGTAGTGCGTTCTTCACGGCGTTCTGGCACCAAACACACATCTTGCGGCTTCACTTTAATGGCTATTTCTATCATTTCATCAGTGACCGCGCACTCAAGATTCATGCGGGTTTGCAGCAAACCACGTAGTGCGAACACATCGGCATCTTGCATGTGGCGTCTATCTTCGCGTAGATGTAGCGTAATACTATCTGCACCCGATTGCTCTGCCCGCAACGCAGCTTGCACCACGCTAGGGTATTTAGTGCCGCGCGCTTGACGGATGGTCGCGACGTGGTCGATGTTGACACCTAATTTAATCATTTTCTAATTTTCTATATCGCTTGTAAATCAATCAAAAGTTGCCGCGTATGCAACGGCTTATCACCCAAATAATGCGTCAACAAATAGCGCATTAATTGCTTGCTCTGCGTTTGCGTTTGCGCGTCACTATAGTCATCACGCGCCATATCCAGCAAAGCTTTACCACTTAATTGTACGCCATTTTTGGTAGCACTCAATTCACATGCACCGTACTCTGCTTCGTAACGATAAGTTTTTTCAGCTAAAATTTCCTGCTCGTTTTCGTCATGTAGCAACGGCACGGCATAACCCATTTCTTGCAACAATTTCAGCTCAAACCGTCGTAAAGTACTGGCAAAACCTGTACTGTTAGCTAAAGTTTGCATCGTACTTGTATAGTAATCAAACAAGTTTTCATGCGGATCTTCTCTTGGTAAAAGCCTTAATAACAGCTCATTCATGTAAAAACCACACATCAGTGCCTCACCCTTAATCAGGGTGAGGCCTGCACTCCAATCTAAGCTGTGCAAGGTTTTGAGCTCGTTTTTGCCAGACCACGCGCCTGATAGCTGTTGAAACGATTGCAACATGCCGCGCATTGCAGAATGCGGCCTGCGCGCACCTTTTGCTACGACTGCGATACGGCCAAGTTCTTTGCTAAACAACTCCACCACCAAACTTGTCTCTTTAAACGGATAAGTGTGAAGCACGTACACGGCTTGGTTATCTTGACGATGCGAATTCGATGCTAACGCCATTGTTAGTCAGACTCAGTTAAACTTTGTAAAACCTCATCTTCGGCTTTTTGAATGAGTAAAGGCATTAGCATTTTAAAAGGTTCGTCGGCTGAAAATAATATCATCGCGTATCTAATGTCGTCTTCCGCATGTAGCGGCGTAAACTTGCCAAATCCATAACGCGAGTTGCGCATGAGCTGCCATGCGCCTCTTGGCTCGGCGTATTCAGGCTTATCAAAATGCTGCTTAATATCCTCTGTGGACAAGCTTTTAAGGGGATAATCACCATTATCAGCCAAAATTACCCAACCCATTTCACCGTGTTTATTAGTGTTTTTAAGTTGGTACAAGTACCAATTACCATCTTCGTAAACCAACTGAAAAACATTATTGATACCGCCAGTTTTTTTGTTTTTGGCAAAGTAAAGCCCCGCATCAGAAAGCTCAATCGGTTTGCCATAAATCGGTAGGTTTAAAACATTGCTGGACATTTAATATCCTAATAAAATCAATAGCCTAAACTTTTTAGCACCCTTTCGTCATCAGCCCAGCCGCCCTTCACTTTTACCCAAGTTTCCAAGTAAACTTTGCTGCCAAATAATTTTTCCATATCTTGACGCGCTTCAGTAGAAATTTGTTTCATTTTCTCACCATTTTTGCCAATTAGCATAGGTTTTTGACTGTCTTTATCCACAATAATTGCCGCGAAAATACGGCGTAAATTTTTTACTACTTCAAACTTTTCGATTTCCACCGTGACCGAGTAGGGAATTTCGTCACCTAATAATCTGAATATTTTTTCACGTATCAGCTCGGCCGCTAAAAAACGTTCATTTTTATCGGTCAGCTCGTCTTTGCCATAGATGGCGGGCTGTTCCGGTAAGTATTTACGTGTTTCTGAGAGTAACTCATCTAAATGCAGGCTCTTTTTCGCACTCACCGGAATAATGCCGACGAACGGATGTAACAAATCAAAATCCTGAATGAGTGGTAACAAGTTATTTTTGTCGCCCATTAAATCAGACTTATTTACCACCAAAAAAACTGGCTTATCTGCTGGCAATAAACTTAAAACTTTTTTGTCCGCATCGCCTAACTTCATCGGCTCGATGACAAACAGCACCACGTCGACTTCTGTCAGCACTTGCGTCACAGTTTTGTTGAGACCTTTGTTGAGTGCATTAAGGTGTTTTTGCTGAAATCCTGGTGTATCGACAAATATAAATTGCGTATCTTCAGTTGTATGAATACCAAGCAAACGATGTCGAGTAGTCTGCGCCTTGCGCGAAGTAATCGCTAACTTCATACCCAAAATATGGTTGAGCAATGTCGACTTCCCCACATTGGGTCGGCCAATAATAGCAACAGTGCCGCATCTAAAATTTTGCGTCATTTATTTATTATCTCTAGTGCCAATTGAGCAGCTTGTTGTTCGGCAACGCGACGGCTAGTGCCTTCTCCCACGGTGGTAATATTGAGTTTTTCAATGGCACATTCCATTTTGAAAGTTTGCGCATGCGCTTCGCCTTCGACTGAAACCACCTTGTAATCGGGCAAGTCTAATTTTTTGCCTTGCAGATATTCTTGCAATTGCGATTTAGCATCTTTGTCGATAATTTTTGGATCAATTGTGTCTAGCTTCTCTGCGTATAATTTCAATACAAGTGCTTCTGCAGACGCAAAACTTCCATCGCTATATACCGCACCAACAATGGCTTCCAGAGCATCCGCCAATATAGACGGCCGACGCCAACCTGCGCTTTTAAGCTCGCCCTCGCCTAGCTTCAGAGCATCACCTAAATTTAAGCTAAAAGCAATTTCAGAGAGCGTGGATTCTTTTACCAGCTGCGCACGTAATCGACTTAAATCGCCTTCTGGCAGCTTGGGGAAACGTTGATACAACTGATGCGCAATAATAAAATTTAGGACACTATCACCCAAAAACTCTAAACGTTCATTGTTGTTGCCGCTAAAACTTCGATGTGTGAGTGCCTGCGTCAATAATGCAGGCGTTTTGAACTGATAGCCGAGGTTTTTTGCAAGACTATCTATTGACATGAAATTACTTACTTTTCTGTGCTTGCTTTAAAATCTAGCAAAACACTTGCATTTGCGACAATCGGTACCACGACTTGATATTCAGCCCTAACCACGTTTCCATTCTCACCTTTTTCAATCACTAAATCTTTACTATTGATTACAGTAACATAACCAGCATCAGCAGCCTTTTCGAAAGCCGTCTGTATTTCTTTTTTACCCATTTCGTTAAAACTAGGCTCATTACCTATCCTGCTAATCACTTTTTTAACACTAGCAAACTCAATATAAGCTGGCACCACTTTCATGCCCACAACTGCTATACACACAATCGCAGCAATTACCAATACCAAACCAATAAACGTCATGCCTGTTTGCTCAGAACTCATCGCTTTTTGCATTTTTGCCGCCCTCAAGTTATTTAATTGAATTGCCAATTCTGCCAAAATTATCAAAATTAAACCAGATAAAAAATGCTTTGCCGACTAAATTATGTTCTGGCACAAAGCCCCAGACTCGGCTATCGGCGCTATTATCACGATTATCACCCATGGCAAAATAGTTTCCAACTGGTACAGTAATCGTTTCACCGTTGAGCAGTTTAGCACCTGGTGAGTCTGAGCTGTATTGATTTGGAATATCGTGCACTAAAATGTCATGTTGCACGTCGCCTAATTGCTCTAGCGAGCGCTTTGCACTGATAATATTAGCGCCTTGCATTTCATATTCGTAATTATCTTGAAATTTCACATTCAATTCTTTACCGTTAATAACCAAATGCTTATCTTGATATTGAATTGTATCGCCAGGCAACCCAACTACGCGTTTGATGTAGTCGATGGTCGGTTCTGGCGGATAATGAAACACAAATACATCGCCGCGTTTTGGCTGATCCATCTCAAAAAAAGTGTTATTCAAAATCGGCACACGCAGACCGTAAGTAAATTTATTCACCAAAATATAATCGCCCGCCAGCAAAGTCGGCATCATCGAGCCAGAAGGAATTTTGAATGGTTCGACTAAAAATGAGCGCAACATAAACACTAGCAAAATCACTGGGAAAAAACTTTTGGCATATTCCACATACCAAGGTTCTGCTTGGCCTGCAGCTCTGTTTCTGCGCAACACAACAATATCTAGCAACCAAACCAAGCCTGTAATAAGCAAAATCACTACCATGAATAACGCGAAATACATTATTTATCCTCTACTCGTAAAATCGCTAAAAATGCTTCTTGCGGAATTTCCACATTACCCACTTGCTTCATGCGTTTTTTGCCTTCTTTTTGCTTATCCAGCAGTTTGCGTTTACGCGAAACATCACCACCATAGCATTTTGCAATCACATTTTTACGCATGGCTTTCACGGTTTCGCGCGCAATAATATTAGCGCCAATGCTGGCCTGAATCGCCACATCAAACATTTGGCGCGGAATTAGCTCGCGCATTTTGGCTGCCACTTCACGGCCGCGGCGCACACTATTTTCCCTATGTACAATCATGCTCAGCGCATCGACCTTTTCGCCGTTCACCATAATATCAAGTTTCACCAAATCTGCCGCACGAAACTCTAAAAATTCATAATCCATGCTGGCATAACCGCGCGATACTGATTTTAGCTTATCAAAAAAATCTAGCACCACCTCATTCAGCGGCATTTCGTAGCTCAACATCACTTGCCTGCCCATATACTGCATATTTTTTTGCAAGCCGCGCTTACTATTACACAGCGTCATTACTGGGCCAACGTAATCTTGCGGCATCAACAAATGCACATTAATCACTGGCTCACGCGTTTCTTCTACACGCGAAGGTTCTGGCAAACGTGATGGATTCTCAATCTGTACGACGCTACCGTCTTTTAGCAATAGCTCGTACACCACGGTTGGCGCAGTGGTAATCAAATCCATATCGTACTCGCGCTCTAGGCGCTCTTGCACTATTTCCATTTGCAGCAAGCCTAAAAAGCCGCATCTAAAACCAAAACCTAAAGCTGTTGAATTTTCGGGCTCAAACAAAAGAGAAGCATCATTCAAACTTAACTTCTCCAATGCTGTTCTTAATGCCTCAAATTGATTCGATTCAACTGGGTAAAGCCCCGCAAACACTTGCGGTTTCACCTCTTTAAAACCTGCCAATGGCTCAGCCGCTTGACGGTCGGTATGCGTCACTGTATCGCCCACTTTAGCGTCTTCTAGCGACTTAATACCAGCAATGACAAAACCCACTTCACCGGCAGACAGCGAAGTTTTTTGTAAAGATTTTGGTGTAAACACACCTACTTGCTCGCATAAATGCTGCGCGCCCGTCGCCATTAAACGGATTTTTTCTTTCGGTTTCAACACGCCATCGATCACCCGCACCAACATCACTACACCGACATAATTGTCGAACCAAGCATCAATCACTAATGCCTTGAGAGGTGCATCCACATTGCCTCGTGGCGGCGGTACTTTTGCGATTACAGCTTCTAATACATCACGCACACCCAAACCTGTTTTGGCAGAACACAGCACCGCGTCCGAAGCATCCACACCAATCACATCTTCAATCTCTTGCTTAACACGTTCCGGGTCGGCCGAAGGCAAATCAATCTTATTCAGCACCGCCGTCACTTCCACGCCTAAGTCCAGTGCAGTGTAACAATTGGCTACACTTTGCGCCTCGACGCCCTGTGAAGCATCCACCACCAGCAGCGCGCCTTCGCAGGCAGAGAGGCTACGAGAAACCTCGTAACTAAAATCTACGTGTCCAGGCGTGTCAATCAAATTAAGTTGATAAGTTTGACCATCATTGGCTATATATTCTAACGCCGCCGTTTGCGCCTTAATAGTAATGCCACGCTCGCGCTCAATATCCATAGAATCAAGTACTTGCGCTTCCATTTCACGCTCTTCCAGTCCCCCGCAGAGATGAATAATGCGGTCAGCCAAGGTGGATTTACCGTGGTCAATATGCGCGATAATAGAAAAGTTACGGATATTTTTCATGTTTTACTTTTTAGGCTTTACAAACAAATAAAGCGCCCTGAGCGCTCAAAATGTAACGAATGTAATTTTACAGCAAATGTCTAGAAAGAATGTGTAATTTCGCCAATTACCTGTCTTATATTTAACAAAACAAACCTACTGGATCAAGATTAGAATGTTTATACGCACTTATTCAAGCTATACATTAACCACAGCAACATATAGTATAGCCTTTCGTCATTTAGAATAAGATTATGTACTTAGAGAAGTTTTTTCACGGTGACAAAAGCGCAATCGGCTGTGCCAATTGCAGAGACAGTTCGCCAATTGATTTTAATATTGTGATGGCGTTTCAACCTATTATTGACGCCGAAAACAATAAGATTTATGGCTATGAAGCTTTAGTTCGCGGTAAAGATGGCCGCTCGGCCTTTGAGGTAATTTCTGCAGTAAAGCCAGAAAATCGTTATCGATTTGATCAAACCTGCCGCGTGATGGCAATTGACACTGCCAGCAGCCTAGGATTAAAAGAGAAGCTATCCATCAACTTTATGCCCAATGCCGTGTACGAGCCTGCAAGCTGTATTCGACTGACATTGGCAGCGGCAAAAAAATGCAACATTTCATCCAATCAAATTGTATTTGAGCTGTCTGAAAGCGAAAAAGTTAGCGATTATATACATCTGAATAAAATTCTCACTGAGTACAATATGCATCATTTTGATGTCGCTATTGACGACTTTGGTTCAGGCTACTCTGGCTTAAACACGCTAGTCAATTTTAAGCCCAATGTCTTAAAACTTGATATGGAACTAATACGCAACATTCATCAAGATCACGTGCGTGCGGCTGTGATTGAAGGTATTTTGAGAACCTGTAATCTACTGAACATAAGGGTCATTGCTGAAGGCATCGAAATGATAGAAGAGTATGTAGCGCTGCGTGGGCTTGGTGTTATTTATTTTCAGGGATTTTTGTTTGCCAAGCCTGAAATTGAAGCTTTACCCAAAGTTAATTTTAAACTATTAACAAAAAACCATGACGCTTACGCGCACGCTATTAACAATTAAAAATCTGCACACATTCTTAATGCTTAACGCGTTTTTTACTAAAGCGCTAAAAACATCACTCCTGCAACCTAATATCTATGCGGGTTGCGTGGCATTAATTTAATAAATTATTTACTCACTTTTATTGGTACGTACAAGGTGCTTTCACCGCGTAAAACTAACACTGCCACAGTTTTTCCTGCTGCCACCGCGTTAATTTGCTTGTTAAACAGTTCAACACTTTGCGATTCTGAGTTATTTAAACCCAATATCACATCACCACGGCGAATGCCTGCCTGCGCAGCTGCGCCAGTGCTTTCGGCCACAAGCAAGCCATTTTTACCGTTGAGTTTTTTCTTCTGCGCTGGGGTTAATTCTTTAAGCGTAAGGCCAATTTTATTGGTTTCCGCCTTAGGCACAGGCTTGGCGGCAGGCGCGGCTTCGTTAGGGTCGGTTGGCATTTCGCCCACGCTAATATTCAAAGTTTTAGCTGCACCTTTGCGTAAAATTTCTACAGGTACGGTTTTGCTAGGCTTGGTTGCGCCGACAGCGCGCGGCAAATCGCCAGAGCTGGTGATTGCTTTAGCATCAAACTTAGTAATCACATCGCCCGCCAGCAGGCCACCTTTTTCAGCAGGACCGCCTTTTTCTACTCCAGCAATCAATGCACCGTTAGTATTTTTCATGCCGAATGACTCTGCCAATTCTTTGGTCAGTTCTTGAATCGCCACGCCCAACCAGCCACGCGTGATTTTTCCGTTGGCTTTTAATTGGTTAGAAATATCAATCGCCACATCAATCGGGATGCTGAATGATAAGCCCATCGAACCACCGCTACGGCTATAAATTTGCGAATTCACACCCACCACTTCACCGCGCAAGTTATACAGTGGACCGCCAGAGTTGCCTGGGTTAATCGCTACATCAGTTTGAATAAATGGCACAAAATTTTCTTGTGGCAACGCACGGCCTTTGGCGCTGACGATGCCAGCTGTCATGGTATTTTCTAAGCCGAAAGGTGAGCCAATCGCCGCTACCCACTCGCCTACTTTTAGTAACGCAGGATCGCCAATAGTAGCTTTGGGTAAATTAGTTGCGTCAATTTTAATTAAGGCCACGTCGGTGCGCTTATCTGCGCCGATAATTTTGGCTTTAAACTCACGCTTATCGTTCAACTTTACCAGCACTTCATCCGCCTCGTTCACTACGTGCGCGTTGGTTAAAATGTAGCCATCGCTACTAATAATAAAACCCGAACCCAGCGATTGTGATTTATATTCTTGGCCTGGCTGGCCACCCTGCCCAGGCTGGCCTGGCATTGGAATACCAAAGCGCTTAAAAAACTCCTGCATTTGTTCATCTTGTTCCATGCCTGGAAAGCTAAAAGGTGAAGCGCCCGCTTGCATCACTTGTGTCACACTAATATTTACAACCTCAGCACCATGCTTTTCAGCCAGTTCGGTAAAATCGGGTAAATTAGCTGCGTTAGCCGTTTGGGTAAAGCTTGTCAGTGCGAAGGTAAACACGAGTGATGCGACAGAAATCCAACTTTTTAACATCTAAAAAATTTTCCTTTAAATTAAAAACATTAATTTAACTAAACTTTATTTCATTTTCGTTACTTGTTGCTAACCTTAAAATGACTGGTTGTTGCAGTTTAAAATAACTGTTCGTCATGGTGTGCCCTTTTACCCAAACCAAGCCCAAACCCAAGCCAATGGCCGCACCTATCATGGCATAGCCATTTGTATCACGAATTTGTGTCGCCAATATGGCGCCAATAAGCAAAGTTGCAAGTGGCAAAATGTACAACAACAAAGCGCTTTTCAACAAAGCTTTTTCATTGATACCGACTATAACGCTGTCACCCACTTTTGCGTTGATACGATTTTGCGCTTTAAATGCGGTGGATTGATGCGCGAACAACTTTCCCCAAATGGAATTGCCGCAACCACGCGTTTGGCCGCATAAACCGCAGGCGGTTTTGCGTTCAATTTCTAGGGTTGCAACAGAATCAGATTTGACATCGCTAGACAAGTTATCTAGCGAAAGAATGACGGCATACTCTTCTATCATATTGTTTTAATTAAGCTATTTAAAAATTTACTTGTTTGAAGCAGTTTGTTTTTTAAAGCTAACAGCTTTGGCAATTTGTACCACTGTAGCTTCGGGCACTTCACCCACCACGGTAATTTGATAACCATCAATTACATTGGCACAAATATTGGTGGAACCAATCAACATGTGACCCATTTTAGGTCGCATACCTTTAGTCACAGGCTCGATAAATAAGGAAACCGAGGCGATGCCATCAGAAAATATCATTTGATCTACCTGTGCAGCTTTACCTGGCACGACAAGCGATCTATGCTCAACTTTCACATAACCCGCTGGCAACTCGGCCACAATCCAGCTGCTATCAGTCGGGCTGGTCACGGTCGCGTCTTGCATCTCATAATTTTTTGTGATGTCAATTTTTGGATGAAACCAATTGGCATCATGCGAATTAAGCATGCTGATCTGGTTGAATTGAATTTGCTCCAGCGTTTGTTTTTTGCTGTCAAGCAAAGTCATTTTCAGCAACAAACCAAACTCGGTATCCGACCAAATTTTGTAGCTATAACGAAAGGCATCATTAGGTATCAGCTCGATAACTTGTGCTTCACGTCCCGCAACCATTTCCAAAGCACCAAGCTGCGCGCTATAACTGGCCTCAATCGCACGCAAGTCGGTTGGTAACATGGCGGGGAAAAGATTTTGCCCACGGCGTTTTTCCATCACCACTTTTTGGTTTTTTGGGCGAACAATCACCACATTATTGCCTTGGCTATACACTTCGCGCGGCTGCCCAGCCTGACCAGCTTGACCTAAAGTCACGCCATTATCTAGCACCACATTGCGCGCCATTTCTTGGCCATTATTGTTCATGTGGGTAATTTGCACCGAGCGCGTTTGTTTGCCGTTTTGATAGACAAAAACGCCTTGATAATTAAGCTCACGCGCGGCATAAGCGGTTTTTTGCAACAACAACCAGGCATCTTCCGCCGCTAAAGTACTGAGGCTTAACGCGCTAAGTAAAACTGCGCTAGCAACGCGAAGCATTATTTCTGTGGCTCCGTAAAACTAGCGGCTTGAATGTAATACGCAGCTCCGTTAGGTGCTGCCGCTTGGTGCGCTTGTAAATATTCCATCGGCACGCTTTGTGCGATTTCTACTGGCGCTAATTGCTCTGGCGCGCTCACTTGTTGCTGCAACACCATCACGCCCACAAACATCACGGCAGCAGCAGAAGCCGCCACTGACCAAAATTTGGATGACTTGTAATTCGCAACTGAAAATACTCTGGAAGCCGCTCCGGTATTAGTCTGCAGGTCAGGTGTTTCAGATATTGTATTAGGTGCTAATATGGTTGGTTCGTTTTCTAATGCGCTCATCACGCGCTGACTAAAATCGTGACACATGGCAGTATCGCCACGCATGCTGTCGCCAATTAAGTGATAGTGCGCCCAACAGGTTTTAAGCTCGCTGCCCGCTTTGACCGACGTAATCAGATGTTCCGCGCTTTCAATATCAAACTCGCCATCTATTAATGCAGATAATTGATCTTTCATTTTCTTTGCCTCTAAATTTAAACTAATTCCCTAATTTTCTTATGTTGGTCAGTAGCTTACCAACGTTTGCCTTCTTTGGCATCCACCAAAGGGCGTAACTTTTCCGAAATTGTCTCGCGCGCTCTAAAAATACGCGAGCGCACCGTGCCAATCGGGCACTGCATCAAGGTTGCGATTTCTTCATAACTCAGACCTTCAATCTCGCGCAGCGTAATCGCCGTGCGTAATTCCTCGGGCAAGCTTGCCACTGTCTCGTTTACCACTTCTGCAATTTGTTTAGTCATCAACGCAGTTTCTGGCGTATCCATAGTGCGCATTTCGCCACCATCTTCAAAATTCTCTACGTCATCAATTTCCACTTCTTGCATCACTTGCGGGCGACGACCCATAGAGACTAGATAATTTTTCGCGGTATTAATGCCAATTCTGTAAAGCCAAGTGTAAAACGCACTATCGCCGCGGAAATTGTGCAGTGCACGATATGCTTTGATAAACGACTCTTGCACGACGTCTTCCACCTCAGCCTGGTCACGTATCATGCGCCCAAGCAAGCGCCCAAGCTTGCGGTGGTATTTCTCCACCAGCATGCCAAATGCTTTTTTGTCGCCTTGCTGTGCGCGCTCCACCAAAATTTGGTCAAGCTCGCGATTGCCCGCACTACCACTATTAACTGGCTTATCAGCCATTGAGGGTTTACTCCCAGTTTCCGTCTTGTTATTAGGCGCATTATACGCCTGCAAGGCAGGTTCCACGAAGCTTGGGCGTGTTAATTCCTCAATTTTACTCGTTGTCAGCATTTCATCCTCCAGCATTTTGGTTTAATACCACCTAGTTTTATCGCTAG
>JANMYB010000042.1:0-1550 GCA_031381645.1 Methylotenera sp. | reverse complement strand
GCCAGTAAAGATTTGTCTACCTACGGATTTTTAGGTTACCCGCTGCTGCAATCTGCGGATATTCTGATTTATAAGGCGACGCAAGTACCTGTGGGCGAAGACCAAATTCCGCACATTGAATTTACCCGTGAAATCGCACGCCGCTTTAACCACATATATGGCAAAGAGGCGGGTTTTGAAGAAAAAGCCATCGCCGCCATTAAAAAGCTCGGCAATAAGCGTGCTTCAGTGTACGAAGAAATGCGCAATGCCTACCAGCAAAGTGGTGATGAAGAAGCACTAGACAGCGCACGAGCCATGATTGAAGAGGCGCAAAATTTAAGCTTAGGCGATAAAGAGCGCTTACTGGGCTATTTAGAAGGCGGCGGCAAAATGATTTTGGTGGAGCCTGAATATAAACTGATGCCAGCCAGCAAAATGACTGGGCTAGACGGTCAAAAAATGTCGAAATCGTATAACAACACCATTTCATTGCGCGAAGATACTGATACCGTCGCTAAAAAAATCAAAACCATGCCGACAGACCCAGCGCGCATACGCCGCACCGACCCAGGTGACCCAGCCAAATGCCCAGTGTGGCAATTGCATGAAGTGTATTCTGATGACAACGTCAAAGATTGGGTGCAAATTGGCTGCAAAAGCGCAACCATTGGCTGCATAGAATGTAAACAACCAGTGATTGATGCGATATTAAAAGAGCTCAAGCCAATTCAAGAGCGCGCCGCACAGTATGCCGAAGACCCGACCTTGGTGAAAAATATCGTCGCCGAGGGTTGCGAAAAAGCCCGTAAGTTAGCGCGCGAAACCATGCGCGATGTGCGGGATGTGATGGGGCTGAATTACAGCTGACATTTAACTAAATATCTAACTTAAGAAAGCTTGTTATGAATAATGAGGAATTGTCTGGGGCAGTTAGTACCTTACTTAGTTTTGGCATGGTTCAAGCAGGAAAAATAGCGGCGTTTCAAACAGTCGTAGATGCATTAATCGCAACAATGGGAACGAGTTTGCCTTCTTTGGCCAGTCAGCTTGAGTTACATTTGACAACGCTATCGACAGAATATAAGCCAGAATTAGAAGATGAGGCTTTAGATGTTTATAACGAAAATATTGCTACTTGGATAAATAGTATAAAAGTTTTAACTAATTAATAAATATAGCGTAGGTTGAGGTTCGCAAATTAAATAACTTAGCGCACCACCAACTCATAAAAGGTAATTAATTTGTTACTTATAACATCAGCAAGCGTAGGGCAGATTAGCGGAGCGTTATCCGCCGTATGAAAAGTTTAGGCATAATTCACACATAAAAATATCAAATAATTGATGCTCTGGAAGCCAATATCCATGCGGGTGGTAGAGCATATGTTTTTAATATGAAAGTTAATGAGGGAACAATGAATCACTGGTTAGCACTTAGTATTGCAATCGTGGCAGAAGTGATTGCAACCAGCACGATGAAATCCACAAACGAATTTACACGGTTTTGGCCGTCAGTCGTTGTGGTGCTTGGCTATGGCACAGGGTTTTATTTTATGGCGATTAGTATGC